>JAZOSS010000073.1:0-24345 GCA_045657205.1 Eubacteriales bacterium | reverse complement strand
GGCACGCAGATGGTGACGAAGGGGCACGACTTTCCCGACGTTACGCTCGTCGGCGTCATACTTGCCGACAACTCGCTTTATCTTTCGGATTATCACGCATCCGAGCAGACGTTTTCCCTCCTTACGCAGGTAATAGGCAGGGCAGGCAGGGCGGAAAAACCGGGCGTTGCCGTTATACAGACGTTCAATCCCGATAATGAGATAATAAAGCTTGCCGCCGCACAGGATTACGAAGGATTTTACAAAGGAGAAATTGCAATAAGAAAAGCACTTAAATTTCCTCCTTTTTGCGATATAGCGGTGCTTATGTTTACTGCAACGGTTGAACAGGCCCTGACAGCCTGCATCAATCTTTTTTACAACGATCTTATAAAAAAGCTCGCGGGTGATTGGAACGACGTAAAAATGCAGATATTCGGACCCGTTGAAGCCCCCGTATACAAGATCAACGGAAAATACCGTATGCAGCTGATAATAAAATGCAAAATGAATAAAAGGACGAGAGGCTTGTTTTACAGTATGCTGAACGACTTTTCCATAAAAGGACCCAAAAAGGTCAGTGTCAGCATAAGCGTAAATCCGACGTCCTTATAGGAGATGAAAAAATGGCTATAATAAGTATTGTTAAAGACGGAGATGAGGTGCTCAGAAAAAAGTGCCGTCCCGTAACCGAAATAACACCGAGAGTGATACGCTTGCTTGACGATATGATAGATACGCTTCACGACTCGGGCGGTGTCGGACTTGCCGCACCCCAGGTGGGCGTGCTTCGCAGAATAGCACTCGTTGAGGTAGAACCGGGTGAGCTTATAGAACTTATCAATCCCGTTATCGTTTCAAAAAAGGGCAAGCAGGAGGAGCTTGAAGGCTGTCTTTCAGTTCCCGGTAAGTGGGGTATAACGAAGCGTCCTTATGAAGTTACCGTGAAGGCACTCGACAGAAACGGCGATGAGTTTATGGTGACGGGAGAAGACCTCCTTGCAAGAGCACTTTGCCATGAAATAGACCATCTCGACGGAACACTTTTCTATGATAAAGCACTCCGTATGCTTACAAACGAGGAGCTTAAAGCTCTTGAGGAGGATGACTGATGAAGGCGGTATTTATGGGCTCGCCCGAGTTTGCCGTTCCGTCGCTCAAAGCACTTAACGAATACTGTGACGTCGTTTGCGTCGTCACACAGACGGATAAACCGAAGGGCAGAGGTAAAAATATGCAGTCGCCTGCCGTGAAGCTTTGTGCAGATGAGTTGGGAATACCCTGCATACAGCCGAAAACGTTGAAAGATGAAGAGGTTCAAAAGATACTTTCTTCATTTGATGCCGACGTTTTTGCAGTCGTAGCATACGGAAAGCTGTTGCCCAAAGAAGTTTTAGATATGCCGAAGATCGGCTGTATAAACGTACACGGCTCACTCTTGCCCGAGTACAGAGGGGCAGCTCCTATGCAAAGGTCGCTCATTGACGGAAAGGCGAAAACAGGCATAACGACAATGTATATGGCAGAGGGACTCGACACGGGTGATATGCTTTTGAAGGAAGAAATAGAAATAACACCCGATATGAACTACGGTGAGCTTTCGGAGGTTATGTCAAAAACGGGCGCCGAGCTTCTTATAAAAACGATAGATGGGCTTGTAAAAGGCACAGTCAGCGGTGTTGCACAAAACGGTGAAGATGCAACGTACGCAAGTAAAATAGATAAAAGCGAGCTTAAAATAGATTTTTCGATGCCTGCAAAGAAAATACACGATCTTATAAGAGGTGTATATCCGTCACTCAGCGCATACGGATATATTGAAACATCAAAGGGCAGAAAAATGCTTAAAATAGCATCGTCTTCATATACTGTAAATAACAGCGGTTCTCCCGCCGGATGCGTGATACTTTGCGATGATAAAAAATCGGAAATACACGTTGCCTGCGGCGAAGGTGTGCTTGTAATAAAAGAAGTCATACCCGAGGGAAAAAGTAAGATGAAGTCCGCCGATTTTATAAGAGGACGTCAGATAAAAACGGGCGATATGTTATTTTGATTACCGAAAGGAAATTTGTAAATGGTAAATATCAACTATATTTTATTTATCCTCCCTGCGTTTATACTGTCGCTTATATGCCAGTTCAGAGTAAAATCAACTTATGCAAAATACGATAAAGTGTTAAACGCAAGAAGAATAACGGGTGCTCACGCCGCACAACGCGTTCTGAAATACGGAAGTGTCCTCGGTGTTTCGGTAAACAGTATCAACGGCACGCTTACCGACCATTATGATCCGAGAACGAATTGCATCAACCTTTCAAATGCGGTATATACAAACGCATCAATAGCTTCCGTCGGAATAGCCGCACACGAAGCAGGCCATGCAATACAGCACTCTATAGGATACACACCGATAAAATTGCGCACGGCACTCGTGCCGATATGCAACCTCGGTTCAAGTATTGCACCGTGGCTTATAATGCTCGGACTTTTTCTTAATATGGCAGAACTTTATTTCGTCGGACTTATCGCCTTCAGTACGGTAGCACTTTTCCAGTTCGTAACGCTTCCCGTTGAATTTAACGCAAGCAGACGTGCGCTTGAAGCGCTTGAGTCCTCGGGTGTGCTTTCCGACGATGAGCTTAAAGGAGCAAAAAAAGTGCTCTCCGCCGCCGCTATGACGTACGTTGCCGCACTTGCAATGTCCTTTATGCAGATACTTTATTACGTTTCTCTTTTTAACGGTAACAGAAACAGAAGATGAATACAACAGCAAGACAGATAGCGTTGCTTTCGCTGTGCCGATGCGAAAGCGACGGTAAATATTCAAACCTTGAAAATGACGCGGCAATTAAAAAATTCGGACTTGAAGGAGCGGAAAAAAAGCTGTATTCAAAGCTCCTTTACGGAACGATAGAAAAAAAGATCACACTTGACCATATCATATCGCAAATAAGCAGCAAAAAAATCGAAGATATGTCGCTGCAGATGATAAATATATTGCGAATGGCAATATATCAGCTCAGATATCTCGACAGAATACCCGACCACGCGGCGGTCGCCGAAGCCGTTGAGCTTGCAAAAAAATACGTAAGCAAAGCTTCGGCATCCTTTGTAAACGCCGTATTACGTGAGTATTTAAGACGGGATAACAGCTTTGAATTTCCCGACAAAAACGACGATTATAAAGGATATCTTTCCGTAAGATATTCGGTATCCCCCGACGTGCTTGAAGCACTTTTATCGTCGTGTGGGGCGGAATGTGAAAAAATGCTCGATTATTTTGAGAAGAACGAGCAGTATATTACAATACGTGTAAATACGCTTAAAAACACCGTGGATGAGCTTATGGAAAAGCTTGCCTCAAACGGAATAAAGTGCAGAAAAACGAAGGAAAGCCCCTTCGGTATAAATCTATTACAGAACGTAGATATAGGACTTCTGACGGATATTATTGGTGACGGCGGATTTATTGAAGACGAAGCAAGTCAGATAGCTATATCGTCACTTGAGCTTGAACCGTCAATGACGGTGTGCGACGTTTGCTCAGCCCCCGGAGGCAAAAGTATATCATCTGCAATACAGATGAAGAATGAAGGTAAAATATATGCCCACGACCTTCACGCAAACAAGATCGGACTTATAGAAAAAACTGCAAAAAAACTTGGTATAGACATAATAGAGGCATCTGTAAGAAACGGCAAGCTTCCCGTCGATGAAGAAAAACGGGAAAAGTTTGACAGAGTTATATGCGACGTACCGTGTTCGGGACTCGGTGTTATAGGAAAGAAGCCCGACTTGCGTTATAAGGATATGGACGTAGACAAGCTTATTGAAACACAGTACGAAATACTTTCATCCTCTTGTCATTACTTAAAGCCCGGCGGCAGACTTCTTTACTCTACCTGCACGCTCAACCGTGCGGAAAACGATGCACAAACAGATAAATTTTTAAAGGAAAATACGGGATATACTCTCATTTCTTCACGTACGCTTATGCCGCATAAGGATGGTACGGACGGATTTTATATCGCCGTTATTGAAAAAAATGGCTGAACTTTTTGATATTTTGTCGTGCAATATTTCAGAGCTTGAAGAATATCTTATCTCGATAAATGAACCGAAATACCGTGCAAAACAGCTTTTTTCGTGGCTTCACTCGGGAAAGACGTTCGACGAGATGACGAATATTCCCAAAAAACTCCGTGAATACCTTAAAGAAAATACAATTATAAGGATACCCGATATCGAAGAAAAATACATATCAAGCGACGGAACGGTGAAATATCTTCTCCGTTTGTACGACGGTGAACTTATAGAAGCGGTATTTATGCAGTACAATCACGGCAACACGGTGTGTATTTCCTCGGAAGCAGGCTGTGCTATGGGTTGTAAATTCTGCGCATCAACTCTCGGCGGACTTTCACGAAAGCTCACACCGTCTGAAATGCTCGGTCAGGTGATGAAGGTGCAGACGGATACGGGAAAAAAAGTATCGAACATCGTTATGATGGGAATAGGCGAACCGTTTGACAATTACGATAATACGGTAAAGTTTTTGCACCTCGTTTCGGATGAAAACGGTATGAATATAGGGCTGCGCCATATATCCGTTTCAACCTGCGGAATAATTCCCGGGATAAACAAGTTAAGAGATGAAGGACTCGGAATAACGCTTTCCATCTCGCTTCACGCATCCGATGATGAAACGAGAAGTGCTATAATGCCCGTAAACAAAAAATATCCGATAGCTGAGCTTCTCGGCGCTTGTAAGGACTATTTTGATAAAACGGGAAGACGGATATCGTTTGAATATACGATGATAAAAGGCGTAAACGATACGCCTGCCCACGCTGAAAGGCTGGGGCAGGTCTTGCGTAATTATATGAAGTCGTCCCCTATGCACGTTAATCTTATACCCGTGAATGATGTTAAAGAACGCGGTTTTGTCAAAAGCGACGAAAGTACCGTAAACAGATTTATACAGATACTTTCCAAACGCGGAATAAGTGCAACGAGAAGAAGAAGCCTCGGTTCTGATATAAACGCTTCGTGCGGTCAGCTCCGAAACTCAAAAGACAAATAATATTAATGTATATATATAAAACACTGTACCGATTACAGATCAACAGGAGGGAAAGCCTATGAATATCTTTGGTATCAGCGATATCGGCAGTATGCGAAAACTGAATCAGGATAATTATTACACAAAAATGCTTACCGATAAAATCGCTCTCGGCGTCGTTTGCGACGGAATGGGTGGCGCAAACGGCGGATGCGAAGCAAGTGCCATCGCCATATTTGAATTTTCGTCGTTTATGAAAGAAACGCTTATACAGATGACAAATTCCGAAGGCAAGCTTGAAAATATGAACGATGCACGTATGCGCCGTTTGATGAATCAGGCTGTCAATCGTGCAAACGAGGCTGTTTATACGAAGTCAAAGCAGGACGAGGAGCTTTCGGGAATGGGAACGACGCTCGTATGCTCTGTTACGACTCCCGACAGAGTTTACGTAATGAACGTCGGTGACAGCCGTATGTATTCGATATACGGAAATCAAATGGTCCGTGTAACGAAGGACCATTCGTTTGTGCAGTATCTTCTCGATAACGGAATGATAGAGCCGGAAGAAGCCGAAACACATCCTAACAGAAATATAATAACGAGAGCTATCGGAACGCACGAAAACGTAGAGGGTGATTTCTTCGTTATAGAAAAAGATTGCGACAGCGTTTTGCTGTGTTCTGACGGTCTTACAAATTACGTTGAAGAAAAAGAAATATGCCGTATCGTATCATCAACCGATATGAACAACGAAGATAAGGTGAAATTGCTTGTTGACACGGCAAACAAAAATGGCGGCGGCGACAATATAACGGTTATACTTACCTCGTTTCAATAAGGAGGAAAGATGGAAAATTACGAAAGTTATATAGGAACAACGCTCGACGAGCGGTATAAGATCAATAAGCTGTGCGGTGTCGGAGGAATGGCGATCGTCTTCCGTGCAGAAGATATGCTTATGAACCGTACGGTCGCAATAAAAATGCTTAAAGACGATATTGCAAACGATGCGGAAAGCGTTCAGAGATTTATAAACGAGTCAAAGGCGGTTGCAATGCTTTCACACGAAAATATCGTAAATATATACGACGTGTCGGTGAAAGAAAAACTCAAATATATCGTTATGGAATATATTGAGGGAACGAATCTTAAGGTGTATGCAAAGCGGAAAGGAATTCTCGAACTTGACGAGATGCTCGGCATAACGGAACAGATACTCCGTGCGCTTGACCACGCACATTCAAAGGGCGTAATACACCGTGATATAAAACCGCAGAATATAATGGTGCTTAAAAACGGTCTTATTAAAGTTGCCGATTTCGGAATTGCAAAAATACCCGATACGGACACGCTCACAGCTAACGATAAGGCAATAGGAACAGTGCATTATATAAGTCCCGAACAGGCAAGGGGTAAGGAGATAGACGCTAAAAGCGATCTTTATTCGGTTGGTATCGTTATGTACGAGCTTGCTTGCGGAAAGCTTCCGTTTACAGCAGATACACCCGTTTCGGTTGCGTTAAAGCAGATAAACGAACAACCCGAACCGCCTAAAAACATAAAGGGCGATATTCCGCAGGGACTCGACCAGATTATAATGCGAGCTATGGAAAAGGATCCCGAACAGAGATATCAGAGTGCAAAGCAAATGCTTAAGCACGTGAAAGCTCTCAAAGAAAATCACGCAATACGTTTCAGAGCACCCGAAGCGATAGCGGCAAAAAAAGCGTTATCAAAGAAAAAGGGAAGCAAAAAAGAAGAAAATGAGGACGGTTCCAAAAAGCGTGTCGTCGTCAGAGGGACGATGCTTATGCCGACGGTGTACGGTGTCCTTTCGGCTTTCCTTATAGTGGTTGCCATCGTTGCGATAATAATATTTTATCAACTTGCGGGATCTATGAAGGATACGACACATAAAGAGATCGAAATAGATCTTTATACAGGTGTTAAATATTCCGACAGTCTTAAAGTACAGCTTGAGGATTTCGGATATTCGGTCGTAACAAAACCGGGTCCGGGTGACGAAACTATCCCGATAGGTACGATAGTTACACAGAATATCTCAATAATACGGCCGAGCGGAACAGATCTTGTGGTTCAAAAGCAGGACAGCGCAAAGACTGTAAAATACGATCCGACAAGTGAAAAAATAGAAATAACGTTCTATATATACGAAGGTGAACAGACGGTGGCACTGCCCGATTTCACGATGGAAAAATCAAGGGATGTAATCGTCGATAATCAGTATTCATTTACCTTCAAGGAAGTAAGGGAGTATAATGACGCGATCCCAGAAGGGTACGTTATAAAAAGCGATCCACCGTCGGGAACGCAGGTGGAGCTTGATGCCGTTATAACCTTGTACGTCAGCAGGGGCGAGAAAAATGTTACTGTTAAAATGCCGAATCTTTTAGGTGTTGACGGTACGGAAGCAATAAGAGAGCTCGTTTCCAAAGGACTTGTTATAGGTGAAATAAAGTATTTGCCGAATGAAGAATATCCGAGAGATGCCGTCATAAAGCAGAGTGTTGATGCAAATACGGACGTTCCCGTTAATACGGTCGTTGATCTCATATTAAGTGAAGGACCGACGGAAACGGAATCACCCGAAACGGAATCACCCGAAACGGAAGAAGACGATGATGACGGCTGGGATTTCCCGTGGCTTTTTTGATATGACAGAGATAAAGGGAATTATAACGTCGGGAGTCGGAGGAAAGTATTCAATTTTGACTCCCGATGGGGAAGAATATAAAAAATGCTCGGCAAGGGGGCTTTTCAGACACGAAAAGATAACACCTCTGCCGGGAGATTCGGTCGTACTTAAAAAAAGCGGCGGAGAATATTTTATAGATGAGATATTGCAAAGAAAAAATTCTCTTATAAGACCTCCGCTTGCAAATATTGATACGATGTTTATCGTGTGTGCAGCGGCAAGTCCTGCACCGTCTTATCTTTTCTGCGATAAACTGTGCGCTATATGTGAACATAACGGAATAAACCCCGTGATAGTTATCACAAAATCGGAGCTTGCAGATGCGGTTGCGGATGAATTTTTGAAAACTTACAAAAACGTGGGATACGACGTGTTCGTAACGTCAGCTAAACAAAACACGGGGATAGACGAGCTTTCGGAGTTTTGTAAAACAAAGGGCGGTATCTGTGTTTTCTCGGGTGAATCGGGCGTCGGAAAGTCAACGCTTTTAAACGCACTGTTTCCCGAGCTTGACTGCGAGGTAGGACAGATAAGCGTAAAGATAGAGCGCGGAAAAAATACGACACGCCGCGTCCAGCTTCATAAGGTTTCCGAAAATGCATTTTTTGCCGATACACCGGGGTTCAGTATGCTCGATTTTGAACACTTTGATTTCTTTAAAAAAGAAGATCTTCCGTACCTTTTTCCCGAATTTGAGGAATATTTGTTCAAATGCAAATATAAAAAATGCTCACATACGGGCGAGGACGGCTGTATCGTGTCACAGCTTGTAGAAGAAGGTAAAATACAAAGAACACGCCACGAAAGCTATATGTCGATATATTCTGATATAAAAGATAAAAAAGACTGGCAATAAAAGCAGGAGCTGAACGCTCCTGCTTTTTGCAATCTGTAAAAAGAAAAATGCAAAATATACTTGACATTTTGCAATACGTGTGATATAATACAGCTGTAATAAGGAGGGTGAAATGAAAAATAAAAGGCTGAAGATAGCAAGGATAGAATGTGATATGTCACAAGAGGATCTTGCCAATGCCGTGGGAGTAACACGGCAGACGATAGGAGCCGTCGAAAACGGCAGTTATAATCCCACACTTAAACTTTGTATACAAATATGCAAAGCGACGGGGAAAACACTTAACGACCTGTTCTGGGAGGAAGACGATAATGAATAATAAAAATAATACGGTAATAGTGGATGAAAGACAAAAGCAGATCCGCAGAAAAGCGGGAGTGATATCAGGCGGTTTTGCAATATGCTGTGTTCTTGCGGCTATGATATACAGAATGGCAAAAACGGACAGTATAAGCTGGGAGTTCTGGTGTCTTATAGGTACAGCGTTCGTGTATGCAATAGCCTGCAGAGTGTTTGGCGATATCGAGCATCCGAAAAGTATAATGAATAAGCCGTTACCGCTCGGTTATACAAAAGAAGAAAAGCGCATCCGTAAAAAGGATTACGCTTTCGGAAGTGTCATATTTGCCGCAGCGTGTGCCGTTATGGACATTATACTTTTCAGTATTGGAAAAGAAGATATGGCAGAATATGAAATTATACATTCTTATTTTCCGTCGCTTGATAAAACACAAACGATAGTATTGACTGCCGTATTTGCTTTTGTGAGTATGTTTTTGATCTCATATCTTTTTGATTATCTTGTAGGAGAATACAAAGTCAGAAAGTATAATGAAACGATGAAAGAACTTGACGAGGATCAATGACGGATAAGCTTGAATTTAACAAGCGACTCCCCACCGGGGGAGTCGCAACGAAATAAATATTTTCAAAATAGATTATTTATTCGGAAAAAAGCGGTGTTGAAAGGTATCTGTCACCCGTATCGGGAAAAAGAACGACGATGTTCTTGTTTTTATTTTCGGGACGTTTTGCAATTTCAAATGCCGCATGTGCCGCAGCACCTGATGATATACCGACGAGCACGCCCTCGCTTTTTGCGATGATCCTTGCTGCACGGTATGCTTCATCTTCTTTAACGGTGAATATTTCGTCGTATATTTCGGTGTTAAGAACCTCGGGAACAAATCCTGCGCCTATTCCCTGAAGACCGTGCGGTGCGGCTTGCTTACCCGAAAGAACGGCACTGCTGTAAGGCTCTACTGCCACTATCTTCACGTTTGGGTTTTGTGATTTCAGATATTCACCGACACCCGTTATCGTACCGCCCGTTCCGACACCGCAGACGAAAATATCGACGTTTCCGTCAGTATCTCTGTATATTTCTTTTCCCGTTGTTTCAAAATGTATTTTAGCATTTGAGGGATTTACGAACTGACCGGGAATAAAGCTGTCGGGAATCTGCCGTGCAAGCTCCTCTGCTTTTGCAATGGAGCCTGCCATGCCGAGCTTTCCGTCTGTCAAAACAAGCTCTGCTCCGTATGCTTTCATAAGCTGTCGTCGTTCAACGGACATAGTATCGGGCATAACGATTATGAGTTTGTACTTTCTCGTTGCCGCAACGAGTGCAAGTCCGATACCCGTGTTGCCGCTTGTCGGCTCGATTATGACGGAGCCTTTTTTTAAAAGTCCCGACTTTTCGGCATCGTCTATCATTGCTTTGCCGACTCTGTCTTTTACAGAACCTGCGGGGTTGAGATATTCAAGCTTTGCCGTTACATTTGCACAAAGTGACAGCTCGTTCATTATGTTTGAAAGCCGTAAAAGCGGCGTGTTTCCTATAATTTCGTCTGCGTGTGAGTAAATTTTTGACATAATAACACATCCTTTCAGAGTTTACAGTTGATATTATACACCTGATTTTTACATTTTGTCAACAACAAAACCGATTTCACACGGTGCAAATGTTAATATTTGCACTAAAATGTGAAAACAAAAAGTGAATATGTGGAAATTGGTTATTTTTTATGATATAGTAATTAAAAAAGTGGGATTTATTATACAATATGAATAAAATTAAAGCAGAAATAGATAGCCTGTGCGATGAACTTAACCGATATGCGTATCAGTATTATACACTTGATACCCCAGAGGTGAGTGATTATGAATACGACAGGCTTTTTGCAAGACTTAAAAAGCTTGAAGAGGAAAACCCTTCCTTGATAAGAGTTGATTCACCTACTCAGAGAGTCGGTGCAAAGGTCCTTGAGAAGTTTGAGAAGGTAGCGCACAGATATAAAATGGGCTCGCTTCAGGACGTCTTTTCCGAGGAAGAAGTATATGATTTCGTAAACAGAATAAAGCAGATATCTCCCGACGCCGTATTTTCCGTGGAAGCGAAAATAGACGGTCTTTCCGTATCACTCGTTTATGAAAACGGAATTTTTACAAGAGGTGCAACGAGAGGCGACGGAGAAGTCGGTGAGGACGTAAGCGAAAATCTTAAAACGATATACACCATACCGATGAAGCTTGAAAACGCTCCTGCTTACCTTGAAGTCAGGGGCGAGGTATATATGCCGAAAAAGAGCTTTGATGAGCTTAATAAACGACGTGAGGAAAACGAGGAAGCGTTGTTTGCAAATCCGAGAAATGCGGCGGCAGGCTCTCTGCGTCAGCTTGATTCGTCCGTAACGGCACAAAGAAAGCTCGATATACTTGTGTTCAATATTCAAGGTGTTGAGGGGACGAGCTTTTCCTCACATACACAGTCGCTTGAATATCTTTCCTCACTCGGTTTTTATACGGTTGCACCGAGAAAAACAGCATCGACGGCGCAAGAGGTTATGGATATAATAAATGAAATAGGTACAGCGCGAGGTGAGCTTCAATACGATATCGACGGTGTCGTTATCAAAGTTGACAGCATTTCCGAACGTGAGCTTATAGGCGAAAACATAAGCACACCGAAATGGGCAGTAGCTTATAAATTTCCGCCCGAGGAGAAATATACGGAGCTTCTCGATATCGTAATACAAGTCGGAAGAACCGGAGTTCTTACACCTAACGCCGTGCTTTCACCCGTAAGACTTGCAGGCACAAACGTGAGCCGTGCAACGCTTCACAACGCCGATTATATTGCAAAACGCGATATACGCATAGGCGATACGGTGCTTGTCAGAAAAGCGGGGGATATAATACCCGAAGTCGGCGGAGTCGATCTGTCAAAACGTAAAAGCTCGTCACTTCCGTACGAAATGCCCGATATCTGCCCGTCGTGCGGCGGAAGAACGGTAAAAGATGAAGAGGCGGCAACGAGATGTACAAACGCTCTTTGCCCTGCCCAGGTGGCAAGAAACATCATACATTTTGCCTCCCGCGATGCGATGAATATAGACGGTATGGGTCCTGCTGTGGTACACCTGCTCAGAGAGTCAAACCTCATTGAAAACGCATCCGATCTGTACAAGCTTGAAATAAGCGACGTGGAAGGTCTTGAAAGAATGGGGCGCAAGTCGGCGGAAAATCTTATAAACGCAATAGAAAACTCAAAAAAAGCAGGTCTTGAAAGACTTGTGTATGCTCTTGGTATAAGAAACGTAGGACAGAAAGCGGCAAAAGTGCTTGCAGGTAAATACGGCGATATTGAAAAGCTGTTTTCGGCAACTGTCGAAGAAATTGAAAAGATCGAGGACTTCGGTTCTGTTACCGCATCCTGTGTCGTTGAATATTTTTCAAATCCGGGAACGAGGACGCTCGTTGACAGCCTGAAGACCTCGGGTGTCGTCACGACGTGCGATATCAAAGCCGCAGGCGGAATATTTGAAGGATGCGTGTTTGTTTTAACGGGAACGCTTCCCACTATGAAACGCTCTGAAGCGGAAGCTTTGATAGAAAAACACGGCGGTAAAACATCATCGTCCGTATCAAAGAAAACAACGTATGTGCTTGCGGGAGAAGAAGCAGGCAGTAAGCTTACAAAGGCGCAAAGCCTGGGAATAAAGATAATATCGGAGGAAGAATTTCTCGCAATGGCGGGAGAATAAATTGATATGCTTATAGATTATGTAAAAATATATATAAAGGCAGGCAACGGCGGAAATGGGTGCGTTTCCTTCCGACGTGAAAAATACGTTGCCAAAGGGGGACCCGACGGCGGCGACGGAGGACGCGGCGGTGACGTTGTGTTTACCGTTGACGAGGGAGTAAATACGCTCCTTGCATTCCGTTACCGTAAGAAATTCGTAGCCGAAAACGGCGGTGACGGTAAGGCTGAAAAATTCCACGGAAAGAACGGCTCAAACGTCGTAATACAAGTTCCCCCGGGAACTCTTATAAAGGATGCCGAAAGCGGAAAGATCATACACGATATGGGCCCCGGCGGTGATTTCGTGTGTCTTAAAGGCGGAAAAGGCGGATGGGGTAATAAGCACTTTGCAACTCCGACACGTCAGATACCCCGCTTTGCCAAAAACGGCATAGACGGCGAAGAAAAAGAAGTAATACTTGAACTTAAAATGCTTGCGGACGTCGGACTTATCGGACTTCCCAACGTAGGTAAATCATCAATACTTTCAAGAATAAGCGCGGCAAGACCGAAAATTGCAAACTATCATTTTACAACGCTTTCTCCGAGCCTCGGTATAGTCAAAGCGCGTGATGAAAAGGGCTTTGTTGCGGCGGATATTCCCGGACTTATCGAAGGAGCATCAGACGGTGCGGGACTCGGACACGCTTTCTTGCGCCACGTTGACAGATGCCGTATGCTCATACACGTTGTCGATATTTCACAGTGCGAGGGCAGAGATGTTATTGAAGATATAAAGCTCATCAATAACGAGCTTGCAAAGTACAGTGAGGAGCTTATTTCAAGACCTCAGCTTATAGCCGCAAACAAGAGCGATATGACGGATCTTGATGCGGATTACGTCAAGGAGTTTGAAGCATTTGTAAAGGAAAACGGCTGGGGACTTGTGTACGTTTCGGCAGTCAGCGGAGCAAACCTCGATAAGCTTGTGGATATGACGTCGGCGGCTCTTGAAAAGCTTCCTCCTCTTACACTTTACGAAGCTGAAACGAGTGAGGAGATAATGCTTGAAGAAGAGGACGACAAGGAAATAACCGTACGCTTTGAAGACGGCGTTTACTTCGTTGAGGGTAAATGGCTTTATAAGCTTATGGGAAGGATCAATTTCAGTGACAATGAATCAATGTCTTATTTTGACAGAATGCTTCGCAAAAACGGAATTTTCGACCAGATGGAGGCAAAGGGAATAAAGGACGGTGACACCGTCAATCTTTACGATTTCGAATTCGATTATATAAAATAAATCAGGGGGTATCATTATGAACAGCGAATCGAATAGGGCAAAAAAGAGTAAAGGTGCGTTGAGGGCAGTTTGCGCGGTGCTTGTGTCAACATTTTTGTTGGGTACACTTGCAGGATGCTCGGACAACACCGAAAAAGAAAGTGATGATATGTCGCCGCAGATACAAAGCGGCACGCTCACACTTCCCGAAAGCTACAGCTTCGATGCAAGCTATGTAAGCAGTTTTACGGGCAACCAGGTCTACGTCTACGACTTTGAGAATACAACGCTTCAGTCGTTGAAGTCGGACAGTACACTTGTATTTAAATCCGGCAGCTATTTTTCTCAAAGCAGTGACGGACTTGCTGTTTCTTCGTCAAACTATGACTCTGTAGGTGTTAATAAGGACACTTCAAAGAAAGCGTATGAATACAGCGTAAAAATGAAGCACGGTACGATATCGGATACCGATCAGACTCACGCTGTTGCAGTCGGTGTGCGTTGCAGTGCATCGACGTCCCTTGCTTCCGAAAGCGGTATATGGGCTTATTGCCGTGATTCGCAGATAGCCTTCTATTTAAACGGAGCAACGCTTGATGCAAAAGTCAGCAGCCTCCCCGTGTCGTTTAAAGAAGGTGCAACGCTTTACGTAGAGGATAACGGTTCCGGTACGATAAAATATTACGTTTCCTCTGTTTCGCAAAGCAAAACCCTCGCTGCAAGTATAACTATATCTTCAAAAAAGATCAGAGTTGACGACGCATCGGGTACGAAAATAAAAGAAAAGAACGCATCCTCTATTCCTACTGACGGATATTGCCGCAGTGCTGTTTATTACATAAACGGCGCGCTTGAAAATATGAAGCTTGACGTTGCCAACAAAACAACTACGTTTTATAACGATAAAGACGTTATAGCTTTTATTGAGGGTGAAGAATACTGCTTTGCAGGTCTTGTCAAATACGATCTTGACAAAACGCAAAAGGCAAAATGCTTTAAGTATGCAGACGGCTATTACCTGCCTGCAGACATACTTGCCGATGCTACAGGTCTTGATTACAGCGTTGAATCTCCGTATATCAAGATGACGTATAATGATGTTGAAATAGCATATACACTCGGTGAAAATAAAGTAACCGTTTCAGGGGCAACGATGCCGGCAAGAATGCCCGTACAGTATATGGATAAATATTTTATCTGTGCTGATGAATTTGCTCAGATAATCGGATATGATATGACGGTAGACCCCTCAAGCGGTGTCGTTATTATGACACCTCCCGGCACGGATACGGCAACGCAGCTGTCACTTTATAATGAAAGATTTGCTCTTTACGAAAGTGTCGTATTCAACTACGACGACGTTGAGTGCGATCAGACAGGTGTCGGTGTTTATCCCAAGGTTCCCGAAGAAGAAAGACTTGTCGGCGTTGCTTATACAACGTGGAGATACGCACAGTCAAACTGGGGTCCCGGATATACGTGGGATATGCCCTTGCTCGGAGAGTATCTTTCAAGTGACGCAAATATTATAAGACAGCACGCAATATGGCTTGCGGATGCAGGAGTTGACTTTATCGTTATCGACTGGTCGAATAACGTAGGCTACGTTCCCGAAACTATGGAAGCGGCACGCCCCGACTTTGCCATGATAGAAAATGCAACCCTTACCGTGTTTGATGTATTTGCAACCGTTGAAAACGCACCGAAGATATGTATAATGACAGGTCCCGGCCACATTGGAACGGGTGCGTTCACAAACGGTCAGATGGAGAGAAAGAATAACCAGATATATAATACGTACATAGCAAATCCGAAGCGCAACGAAATGTACTTCTATTATGAAGACAAGCCCCTGCTTCTTTGCTATGCGGCAACACCTTCGTTTATATCGGATGGCCGCACGGCACCGTACGTTGATTCGAGATTTACGGAACGCTGGGTAACGGGTTTCATCGGTCAGCAGAGCAATCTTTATAACAAGAGCACGTACGCATCATATTTACATTGGAGCTGGGAAGAAAGAATAAAACAGACGTACCGTGTTTATAACGGTATTCCCGAATGTATGACAGTCGTTGCGTCGTACAGACCGCAAGGTGAGGTCGGTGATTCCGGATATATCCCCGCAGGCGGAAGAAACAACGGTGCGACGTTCCGCACGCAGTGGCAGAGAGCAAACGATATCGGTACTAAATTTGCACTCGTCGTTTCCTTTAACGAGTGGACGATAGGTGAACAGTATTCTCTTGAAGTAAGTAAGGATATAGAACCTTCCGAAACGCTCGGTACAATGTATATTGATATACTTAAAGAGCAGATAAAGAAATTCAAAGGTAAGGTCGATGAAACGACGGATACCTCCGAACCATGGGCGGCAGGTACGTACGTTTCGGGATACACCACGCATTATAAGACAGTTCCGAAGCCTGTGGCTGAATTAAATGCTAAGTTAAGCGGATGGTATGCGGGAACCGATAAGATATCTTCCTTTAAGTACAGCATAAACGGCGGTGCGTTTGTAAATGCCGCAGTTACAACAGACGGTGATATTGCATCCGATATATCGTTTTTGATGCCGGGATGTACGGGATATAATACGTATTCGTTCACACCCGATGCAAGTCAGCTGACAGAGATAATCAACAAGGTTGACGTTTACGCTGTAACATCGTCCGGCGAAAGTATACTGTGTGCACAGTATTCGGTATGCGATGCTTCTCTTATACTTATCTCACCTGTTGAAGGCTCGTCACTTACAGTTGACAGAAGCGGTGATTTTAACTATATGAGAATTGACGGCGGAATTACTGCCGAGGATATCCTCTCACAGCTTGCAATAGAATGTGATATGCCGGAAAAAATATGTACAGGTGCCGTAATGGAGCTTGTATTCAACGGTGAGGTGTGTGATACAGTGTATATAATTGTCAACGGTGATGTAAATGCCGACGGCGTTGTAAACGGTATTGACGTGCTCAAAGCGCAAAAAATAATAAACGGTGTTGAAGTTAAGCCAATGAACTTTATGGCGGCAGACGTTTCGTGTGACGGTGTTATAACGTCAAAAGACGTTGCATACATTGCACGTTCAATTATAGCAAAATAAAGAATAAGGACTGCGGTACGGTATCGCAGTCCTTGTTTTTGGGCATATTTTAAAACATAGGATATTTTTCTTGAAAAATGAACGGATATATGGTATACTTAAATCAGTAAAGGCGGTGGATTATTATGGAAAAAATAAATCAGAAATTTCTCGGTGTAGAATTCGGTTCAACGAGGATAAAGGCAGTTATGATAGATTCCGAACATACGCCTGTGTCGAGCGGTGATTATACGTGGTCAAGCTCGTATGAAAACGGTATCTGGACTTACGATATATCAAAGGTCTGGGATGGGCTTAAAGCATCTCTTTCAAAAATTGAGAACAAACAGGATATTTCGTATATAGGACTATCGGGTATGATGCACGGATATCTCGTGTTTGACAGCGAGTGGAATCTGCTCGTACCGTTTCGGACGTGGCAGAATACGATAACATCGGAAGCGGCAGAAGAGCTTACCAAGCTGTTTGGTTTCAATATTCCGCAAAGATGGACGGTAGCACATTTGTATCAGGCTGTATTAAACGGTGAGGAGCATATTTCAAAGATAGCACACGTTACCTCTCTTGCAGGTTACGTTCACTATATGCTGACGGGCGTAAATGCTGTCGGTATAGGCGAAGCGTCGGGAATGTTTCCGATAGATACGGAAAAAAACTGCTACGACAAAAAAATGATAGAACAATTCAGAAAGCTTATAAAAGAAAAGGGCTTGCCGTGGGATATTGAAGATGTTTTGCCAAAGGTGCTTCTTGCAGGGGAAAATGCAGGATATCTTACAAAGAAAGGATGTGCTCTTGTTGACGGATTTTTACCCGAGGGTATTCCGTTTGCACCGCCCGAAGGTGATGCGGGAACGGGAATGGTAGCAACTAATTCCGTTGCACCGAGAACGGGTAACGTCTCAGCGGGAACTTCGGTGTTTCTGATGGCGGTAATGGAACGTCCTTTGGAAAACGTCTACGAGGAAATAGATATTGTAACGACACCGGGCGGCAAAAACGTCGCAATGGTGCATTGCAACAACTGTACGAGCGATTCAAATGCGTGGGTTGCGGTGCTAAAGGAAGCCGCGGAGCTGCTCGGTGCGGATATGTCAACGGGCGATATATATACGAAGCTTTACGAAAAATCTTTGCAGGGAGATCCCGACTGCGGCGGCGTTTTGGTGTGCAACTATCTTGCGGGGGAAGTCATAACGCATATACCCGAAGGACGGCCTATGGTCGTACGCCATCCCGAAAGTAAATTCACACTTGCAAATTTCTTCCGTGCAACGCTGTATTCCACGGTGGCAACGTTGAAGCTCGGTATGGATATACTTGAAAAAGAAAACGTAAAAATGGATTCCATAATGGGCCACGGGGGACTCTTTAAAACGCCTGTTGTCGGACAAAAATATATGTCCGCCGTTTGCGGTGCGCCTATAACGTGTATGAAAACGGCAGGCGAGGGCGGACCTTACGGTATGGCACTTCTTGCAGCATATTCGGCAAATAAAAAAGACAGTGAAACGCTTGAAGATTATCTTGATACGTATGTATTCAAAAACGTCGAAAGCGTAACTGTGAAAGCGGATGATACCGATATCAAAGGCTTTAACGATTATATGGAAAATTATAAAAAGCTTCTGAAGGTCGAACGCACGGCATCCGAGGTTATTTAAAATATAAATGCACTTTTGAAGAAACTGTTCTTTGAAAGTGCATTTTGATTTAAAGCTATTGAAAAATTCAAAAAAACTATTGACAAAATAAAATCAATGGTGTATAATGTGCCCAAAGTAAACACAGTGAAGAAAACGGCGGAATGAGGTTTTTACAGAGAGTCGGCGAAAGGTGCGAGCCGATAGGACTGATTTCAACATCGCCACATCATTTCTGAGTGGGAGAGGCGAAAATTACAGTAACTTCTCACGTGTAGCCGCGTTAAGGCAAAGGGCTTTGCGATGAGTCCGAAGTGGCATTTTATATGCAAATTGAGTGGTACCGCGGATATTTTCCGTCTCAAGGTCATTAAAAGACTTTGGGGCTTTTTTGTTTTCACTCAGGCCGCTTTGAACGCGAGAAAGCAAAACATCAAATCTATTTGAAAGGAAGAAGAGAAATGGAAAAAACAGATTTGAAAGCACAACTGTGCGAGGTGGCGCAAAGAATTAAAACTCTGCGTGAAATTATGGGCATATCTTCCGAGGATATGGCAGTGAAAACAGGCGTATCACACGAAACGTATCTGAAATACGAGGAAGGTGAGCTTGATTTCAGCTTCACCTTTATCTATAAATGTGCAAGCAATCTGAACGTCGATCCTACCGATCTTATCAAGGGAGAAAGTCCCACACTTTCAAACTACAACCTTACAAGAAAAGGCGACGGTCTTCCCATAACGAGAAGAGAAGGCTTCAAGTATTTGAACCTTGCACCTTTGTTCAAACAGAAAACAGCAGAACCGTTCTTCGTTGAAATGCCGTATAATGCAGATGAGCTTGATAAACCCATAAAGCTTTCCTCTCACGAAGGACAGGAGCTTGATATTATCATATCGGGTAAAATGAAGGTTCAGATAGGTAATAACGTCGAGATACTCGGACCGGGCGACTCAATATACTATAACTCAAGCGCACCTCACGGAATGATAGCAGTCGATCCCGAGGGAACTAAATTTTACGCTATCGTGCTTAAAAAGACGGATGAAACTGCCGAAAAGGATCAGTTTGAAAAGATCGTGTCACAGCGTAAGGCAAGACGTGACGCACACAAAACAAGCATTGCGTCAAACTTTATAGATACCGTTTGCGATGAAAACGGAGTGCTGAAGTCAATATCCTTTAAAAATGAAGAAAAATATAACTTTGCATTTGATACAGTTGATGCAGTGGCTGACAGAACACCCGATAAGCTTGCAATGCTTCATGTATCAAAGGATAAAACGGAAAGACGTTTTACCTTCGGAGATATGAAAAAATACTCCGCTATGACGGCGAATTATTTTGAATCGCTCGGTATCAAAAAAGGCGACAGAGTAATGCTCGTGTTGAAGCGACACTACCAGTTCTGGTTCTCAATACTTGCTTTGCACAAGATAGGAGCTGTTGCAATACCTGCAACGAATCAGCTTATGCAGCACGACTTTGAATACAGATACAAAGCGGCAAACGTAAACGCTATTATCTGTACTTCCGACGGCGACGTTGCACATCAGGCTGAAATGGCGGCAGACGCTATATCTCATAACCTTGTAAAGGTTATCGTCGGCGAAAAGAGAGAAGGCTGGCTTGATTTTAACGAGGGAATTGAAAAAATGTCCGACGTGTACGAAAGACGTGAGGATACGGCGTGTGGCTTTGATCCTATGCTTATGTACTTCACATCGGGTACGACGGGATATCCCAAGATAGCAATGCAGGATTACAGATATGCAATAGGTCACTACGTTACGGCAAGATATTGGCATAACGTAAATCCCGAGGGACTGCACTTCACGATATCCGATACGGGCTGGGGCAAAGCAGTCTGGGGTAAGCTCTACGGTCAGTGGCTGTGCGAAGCGGCAGTATTTACGTACGACTTCGACAGATTTGATGCAAACGATATCCTTCCGATGTTTGCAAAGTATAATATAACGACTTTCTGCGCTCCTCCCACAATGTACCGTTTCTTTATCAAAGAGGATCTTTCCAAGTTCGATCTTTCAAGCATCGAATATTCTACAACAGCGGGCGAAGCGCTTAACGCTGAGGTGTTTGAGCAGTGGCGCCGCGCAACGGGACTTAATATTATGGAAGGCTTCGGACAGACGGAAACAACGCTCAGCATCTGTAATCTCGTAGGCACGACACCGAAACCCGGTGCTATGGGCAGACCGAGTCCTCAATACAAAGTGGATATCGTCGATGAAGACGGAAACAGCTTGCCTGTCGGTGAAACCGGTGAGATCGTTATACACACGGAAGACGGTGTACCTTGCGGACTTTTCAAGGGATACTACCTCAACGAAGAAAAGACGAAGGAAGCGTGGCACGACGGTCTGTATCATACAGGTGATACCGCATGGCGTGACGAGGACGGATATTTCTGGTATGTCGGCAGAACGGATGACGTTATCAAGTCGTCCGGCTACCGTATTGGTCCGTTTGAAATAGAAAGCGTTATTATGGAGCTTCCGTACGTTCTTGAATGTGCCGTAACTGCCGTACCCGACCCGATACGCGGTCAGGCAATAAAAGCATCTATCGTGCTTGTCAAGGGCAAAGAGGGAACGGAAGAACTCAAAAAAGAGATCCAGACGTACGTAAAAGAACATACAGCACCGTATAAATACCCCAGAGTCGTTCAATTTATGGAATCACTTCCCAAAACGATAAGCGGTAAAATAAAGAGAAACGAATTAAGATAAATTTATGAAAGACAGTACGTAATTTTGCGTACTGTCTTTTGATTTATCAAAAAATGCCAAGAAAACTTTGCAAAAGTACTTGACAAGTTTACTTGTCAAGTGTATAATAAAGATGCAAAGTAAACTTGTCAAATAAAGGAGATCATTATGAAGAAAGAAGAAATACTTAAAATGAGTCAAAAAGAAAACGAAGGTAAGCTTGACGAGCGTGAGCTTGAAGCCTTCGGCAAAGCATCGCGTGTCGGTATGGCAGTCGGCGGTGTTATCTGCGTTATTTTAGTTATCGTAAGCAGATTCGTTTTAGATAATCCCGAGCTTGCCTTGGCTGCCTTGATGGTCTATTTTTCAATGCAGGGAAGCAGTGAGATCACACTTTATAAGTATTTAAAAACTAAATCAAAGCTTGTGTGCGGTGTTTTATGGATCATATTTGCCGTTGCGTACGCTGTTGCACTTGCAGTTAAGACGGTGATATAATGGACGAAAAACTCGTTTTAAAGAATCGTCTTAAAGAAGTCCGTGTGGAAAAAGGTTTTTCACAGCAACAGCTTGCCGAGCTGGTCGGCGTGTCGAGAAATACGATAAGCTCAATAGAAACAGGGCAGTTTACCCCGACGGCAAAGCTTGCACTTGTACTGTGCATAGCACTTGATAAAAAATTTGAAGAGCTGTTTTTCTTTTAATTTTCAATAAACCGTTTTAATTCGGTTGCCTATTGAAAAAAATTACAGTATATGTTACAATAGTTAAAATGAAAACAAAGGTGTGTGATATGATATGTTTAAAAAAAGCGGAGTCAATATTTTAACGTATGTATTTATACTCGCTATTCTTATAATTTTCGTCTTTTTAATGATAAAATCACCTGTATTGCACGATGATATATACTTCAGAGAAGAAGGCGGCGGCAGCATCAGCTCTGCCATCAAGGATTCTTTGGATTACGGAAACGGAAGATTCGGCGGTAATTTCTGTATATATTATCTGATGCAGCACGATATTTTGCGTATTGCTATAAAATCGGTCGTGGCTATACTGATGTTTGCGCTTGCATCGTTTCTGGTCGATAAAAACAAACACGTTTTTGCTGTAAGCTTGTTTTTGTTTCTGACTGTTGAGGTAAGCATCTTCAGACAGGTATATGCTTCCTCTGCGGCTTATTTTAACTACGTTATACCGATATTTATGCTTTTTGCAACAGTTCTTTTGCTTGATAAAAGCTTTTTAGGTAAATGGTCGTATTTACTGATATTTATACTCGGTTTTTCAATGCAGCTGTTTGCGGAGCATAACACAGTCATAAACTGCATTATTGCATTTGCTGTTTTGGCATTCAAATTTTATTTTGAAAAAGGTTCAGATAAGAAAAAGGAAATATTATTTTTCGTATCTTCAATTCTCGGTGCAGGGGTAATGTTTTTGCTCCCCAAGCTTTTGGGTGTTTCCGATAAAATGGATGTATACAGATATATGCCGATATTTAATATTAGCGATCTTTTCTCTGTATGTATGAATAACGCATATACAATAGCAACGTGCTTTTTGAAAAATACCATATTGATAACGTTTATTTCGGTATTGTGTATTGTGCTCAGTAAGAAGAATAAAAAAACTTCTTTAGTGCAGATCGCTGTTTTTGTGTTAACTGTTGCCGTTGGTCTGCTTTTAAAGTTTACAAATGTTTTCGGTAAGTTTTCGGGATACTACGTAACAGCGTTCTTTATTTTTATTTGCTTTGCATTTTGTGCTTGCTTTTTCGTTACAGTGTTAAAGAACATTTCAGATGTAAAGATAAGAAACAGAATACTTGGTGATATCGTATTTTCGCTTTTGTCTTTTTTGGTATTGTTGCCCGTATCCCCTATTGGAACGAGATGTTTGTTTTTAGGATATGCACTTCTCGTTATTGCAGCGTTAAGGCTCTTTAAATACACGCTTTCAGAAAAAGAGATCGAAAGAATATCGCTTTGTTTGTCTGTTGTTTTGACGGTAGTTCTTGTTTTTGTTGCATATATGTATTCTTGCGGCAGGAGGGCAGATGAGGAAAGAATGGAATACCTTTCCGAAAAGCTTTCCGCAGGTGAAACTGAAATCACAATGCCGATATTGCCGTACAGTCAGATGTTTGCAAATTGCGGACATTCATATGTGTTTGATCAGTTCTATTACGTCGAAAAATCGGGTGATGTAAAATATGAATTTGTTCCGTATGAAGAATGGCTTGAAATAAAAAAATAACATAAAGTAAAATGTCAACCGTATATGACAAGCTTATGCTGTCAAAAGGGTTGACATTTTTATTTTTGAATGATATAATCAAAATATTAAATATTGTATAGAGGATATAAATTATGAAGCTTGGTATAGTAGGACTTCCGAACGTCGGTAAAAGTACTCTTTTTAATGCAATAACGAAGGCAGGGGCAGAGTGTGCAAACTATCCGTTCTGCACCATCGAACCGAACGTGGGTGTCGTTCCCGTTCCCGATTACCGCCTTGACGTTCTTGCAGAGATGTATTCACCTCAAAAATACACACCTGCAGTAATAGAGTTCGTTGATATTGCAGGTCTTGTAAAAGGCGCTTCCCACGGTGAAGGTCTTGGAAATAAATTTTTGTCACACATACGTGAGGTCGATGCAGTCGTTCACGTGGTAAGATGCTTTGAAAATGAAAATATCATTCACGTTGAAGGTGACGTTGACTCACTTCGTGACGTTGAAACGATAAATACAGAACTTATTTTGTCCGATATGGAAATCGTACAGAAGAGAATTGATAAAGACGAAAAGATACTTAAAGCGGATAAATCAATACTTCCCGAAATAGAATTTCTTAAAAAGCTTGCAGTTCACCTTGATGAAGGAAAAACAGCACGCTGTATAGAAATGACTGATGATGAAAAAGAAATAATGGCA
>JAZOSS010000072.1:0-12059 GCA_045657205.1 Eubacteriales bacterium | reverse complement strand
TTCGAAAAATCCCTCTTTTGTCAGGTAGACAAAAGAGGGATTTTTCGTGGTGCCGGTGGCGGGGGTCGAACCCGCACGGTATCGCTACCACTGGATTTTGAGTCCAGCACGTCTGCCAATTCCATCACACCGGCGCACCTTTGTTATCATATCACACAATTTAATATTTTGCAAGATGTTTTTTGAATTTTTTTATCTTTTTACAATTTTTTTATAATTTGATCTCCCCGCGCCGAAAATGGCACAGGGAGATCGTCTGTATTTTTAAATCAGTTACTTCAACCTATCAAAAGACAGAACACCATCATAAGTGCAAGAAATGCAAAATTGAAAAGCGAGAACATTACTATATATTTTTTCTTACCCGCAGGATCTGCTTTTACATATTCCCTGTACGTTATAAGGGATGCCAGTGATGCAATAAGCGTTCCTGCACCGCCTATATTGACACCGACGAGAAGCTGTTGCCAGTTATCCGTAAACTTTGACAAGAGGATAGCTGACGGAACATTTGAAATGACCTGGCACGAAAGTGCCGAGCAGATAAGTGCGTTCTTTTCAAGCAGAGGCGATATCACGTTTTGAAGTGAAGTAAGTCGTGACATATTGCCCGAGAAAATGAAAAACATCACAAACGTAAGCAAAAGCGAATAGTCAACGCGTTTAAGCGCAGTACGGTTCATAAACATCAACGCCACGACGATCACCGCAAGACCTATAAGATAATGGATAACTCTGAACACTATTACGATCGACAGCAAAAACAGCAAAAGGTATACAGCACACTGTTTTTTCGGAAGAGGAGCTGACGTTTCATCCGACACCGTCAACTTTTCGTTTTTCACAAATATAAGGCAACAAACCGTAATAAGCGCTATCGCAAACAAAAACGGCGGAAGCATAACAGCTGTAAACTGTCCTGTCGGAATATTGAAATAGGAATAAAGGTAAAGGTTCTGGGGGTTTCCGAACGGTGTCAGCATACCGCCGAGGTTTGCGGCAATATTCTGCATTATGAAGGTAAAAGCCATATATTTCGTTTTTCCCGTCTTCGTCAAAACCTCATATCCGAGCGGCAAAAACGTGATAAGAGCCATATCGTTTGCAATAAGCATAGATCCGATAAAGGTTATATAAACCAAACAAAGCACGGCACTTTTTGCACTTTTCGCCACCGTCACGAGCTTTCGTGATGCGTAGGTGAAAAACCCTATACTGCGAAGTGCCATAACGACTGCCAAAACCGCAAACAGACACGTCAATGTCTTAAAATCAAAATAGGTGAGATATTCTTTATCGGGCTTGACAAGCAGGCAGGAAAATACTGCAGCGCACGCGGCTATCATCAGAACTGCTCTTTCTTTGGCAAAGGCGGTCAGATGTTTTAAAACTGCACTGTGTCCTTTAAAAAAAGGAATATGTAAAGTCCGTTTATAGTGTTGATGTGTATTCAAAATATTACCTCTTATTTACATAGCATTCCGCATTATTATATTCTTTTTTTTCGAAAAATCAAGTGTTTTCATTAAAAAAAATTATTTTTTTGTAGACTTTACGCCTATATTTTACAGATGACTTGACAGCTGTAAAATATTGTGATACAATTATTTCAATTAAATTATTATTTTGAAACGGAAAAATTATATGTCAAACGGTATTACAGACGAAATAATAAAGCTTAAAAAAGAAAAAGACGCTGTAATTTTAGCGCATTATTACACCCCCGATGAAATACAGGCAATAGCAGACTACGTGGGAGACTCCTTCTATCTTGCAAAGGTTGCCGAAAAAATAAGCGAAAAGCTTGTTGTTTTCTGCGGTGTCGGCTTTATGGCGGAAAGCGTAAAGATAATAAACCCGGACAAAACGGTGCTTGTGCCCGATACGACTGCCGACTGCCCTATGGCACACATGGCATCCGTTGAAAAAATTGAGGAAATGAGAAAGAAATACGACGATCTTGCCGTCGTATGCTACATCAATTCGACAGCAGAGCTTAAATGCCACAGCGACATTTGCGTAACTTCGTCAAATGCCGTGAAGATAGTCCGCGGTCTGAAGCAGAAAAACATCTTTTTCATACCCGATAAAAACCTCGGTGCTTTCGTTGCAAAGCAGGTTCCCGAAAAAAATATAATACTTAACGACGGTTACTGTCCGATACACGCGGCTTTGAAAAAAGAATCGCTCTTGAATGAAATGAAAGCTCACCCGAAAGCACTCGTGCTTTCACATCCCGAATGTGAAGAAGAAATTCTTGCCCTTTCGGATTACATAGGCAGTACGTCCGATATTCTTTCGTATGCTGAAAAAAGCGAAAACAGCGAATTTATAATATGCACGGAGGACGGTGTTTCCTATCCTTTGTACGTAACGAATCCCGACAAAAAATTCTACTTCCCAAAAGATGATTTCAAATGTCCGGATATGAAGCTCAACACACTTGAAAAAGTTTTGCACGTTTTGAAAACGGGAGAAAACGAAATAAAAACAGACAGCAATAAGCGTGATGCCGCACTTCTTCCGCTTACGAGAATGCTTCAAAGTGCCAAATAAGAAGGGATACAACAATGAAAACCGATATTGTTATAGCAGGCTGCGGTGTAAGCGGACTGTATTGCGCTCTCAATCTTCCGAAAGACAAGCAAATACTTATAATAACGAAAGACGAAGCTGAAAAAAGCGACTCATTTCTTGCTCAGGGCGGGATATGCGTACTGAAAAACGACGAGGACTACGACTCGTTTTTTGAAGATACGATGCGCGCAGGTCACTACGAAAACCGCAAAGAATCCGTCGATATAATGATCCGTTCCTCTCGCGAAGTCATAAACGACCTCGTCGGCTACGGCGTGGATTTTGAAAAGGAAAACGGCGAGTTCGTCTACACGAAGGAAGGCGCACACACACACAACAGAATACTTTTCCACGAGGACGAAACGGGTAAAGAGATAACGTCAAATCTCCTTAAAGCGGTGAGAAAGCTCGGCAACGTGACAATAAAAGAATTTTGCACGATGGTCGATATAATCGAAAACGACGGTGAATGTATCGGTCTTATCTACCGTGACGAAAACGGACAATACACCCCCGTTTATGCAGATTATACGATGCTTGCCACGGGCGGTATCGGCGGACTTTACACCCATTCCACAAACTTTCCGCACCTTACGGGCGATGCCCTTGCAATATCCATCAAGCATGGTGTAAAATTAAAAAATATTGATTACATACAGATACATCCTACGACCTTATATACAGAAACAAGACGCGGACGTGATTTTCTCATATCCGAGTCCGTAAGAGGCGAAGGGGCTATTCTTTTAAACAAATACGGTGAAAGATTTATAAACGAGCTTTTACCGCGTGATGTCGTTGCAAACGCCATATTTGAGGAAATGAAAAAGACGGGAGAAAAACATGTGTGGCTTTCATTTGCACCGATTTCCGAAGAGGAAATAAAAACTCATTTCCCGAACATTTATGCAAAATGTCTTGAAGAAGGCTACGACGCAACGAAAGAACCAATACCTGTCGTTCCCGCACAGCATTACTTTATGGGCGGTATCGACGTTGACAGATACAGCAAAACGTCGATGGACAGACTTTACGCATCGGGTGAAACTGCCTGCAACGGAGTTCACGGCAAGAACCGCCTTGCAAGTAATTCTCTTTTGGAAAGTCTTGTGTTTGCAAAGCGTGCCGCGCACAACATAATGCAAACGTATTCAAAAATAACCGTGCCCGATAGCATTACGCACGACTTTTCGATCTACGAAAACTGTGATGAAAAATACAAAGAAATTGTGCTTCAAGCAATAGAAACGGAGAAAAACAGTCATGAATGAAATAACTATGATGCTTAACGCCGACGGTCTTATTTTAAGTGCATTGAAAGAGGATATAACGAGCGAGGACATTTCAACAAACTCTGTTATGCGTGAATATCAGAAAGGCGAAGTCGAGCTTATATGCAAGCAGGACGGTATCCTTGCAGGACTTGGAGTATTCAAGCGTGTTTTTGAGTTGCTTGATCCCAAAACGGAATTTGAATTTTATTTCAAAGATGGCGATGCAATAAAAAACAAAGACAAAATAGGCGTTGTAAGAGGAGATATACGCGTTTTGCTTTCAGGCGAAAGAACGGCTTTGAACTATCTTCAGCGTATGTGCGGAGTTGCAACGTACACAAAGCAGGTTGCATCTTTGCTTGAAGGAACGAAAACAAAGCTTCTCGACACAAGAAAAACAACTCCCAATATGCGTGTATTTGAAAAGTACGCTGTAAAGGTCGGAGGCGGCAACAACCACAGATATAATTTGAGCGACGGTATACTTTTGAAGGATAACCATATAGGTGCCGCAGGAAGCGTTACGAAGGCTGTACAAATGGCTAAAGAATACGCACCGTTCGTAAGAAAAATAGAGGTTGAGGTTGAAAATCTCGATATGTTCCGCGAAGCTCTTGAAGCGGGAGCAGACATCATAATGCTTGATAATATGTCACCCGAAGATATGAAAACGGCAGTTGCTCTTGCAAAAGGAAAAGCAGAAACGGAGTGCAGCGGAAACGTCACGAAAGAAAACATCAAGCGTCTTACAGACATCGGCGTCGACTATATTTCAAGCGGTGCTTTGACACACTCCTCCCCCATACTTGATCTCTCGCTTAAAAACCTCCACGCGATATAAGGAGGGACTTGATGAAAGCGGAAGAAAGAAGAAAAGCGATCATTTCCCTGCTTACCTCAGAAAACACCCCCGTTTCAGGCAGTGCGCTTGCCGAAAAATTTAATATATCACGTCAGATGATAGTACACGATATCGCCCTTCTCAAAGCACAAGGATATGATATACTGTCAACTAACAGCGGATACGTTATAAAAGAAACTCCGAAGTATGAGCGAGTATTCAAGGTCCGCCATATGAGCGACAGAACGGAGGAAGAGCTTTCTCTTATAGTTGACCTCGGTGCAACAGTGGACAACGTATACGTCTGGCATAAGGTGTACGGCAAAATAGAAGCACAGCTGAATATATTCTCAAGACGCGGAATACGTCAGTTTATTGAAGGAATAGAAAGCGGTAATTCCAAAGAGCTTATGAGTATAACCGACGGTTATCATTACCATACCGTAAAGGCTGATTCAATCGAAACGCTTGACAAAATACAAGCAGAGCTTGAAAAAAGAGGGTTTACGGTCCCCGAAAAGGAATAAAATCATAAAAACTATTGACAAAATATTTATTATGTGATATCATTTGTATGTTTATGGGTTGTCCTTACCCGTAAGCCGTCAGGGCAGTCCGCCGGCTTTACGCCGTGAATGCGCGGAGATCATTTATTTTGGAGGTCCATAAAAATGGATTTGTTAAAGGCATTTGTTGCAGATCAGCTTAAAGCTGACGCTCCCAAGGTTGAGATCGGTGACACAGTACGTGTACACAACAAGATCGTTGAAGGTTCAAGAACAAGAACTCAGATCTTCGAAGGTACAGTTATCGCAAAGCGTAACAGCGGTATCTCCGAAACATTTACTGTAAGAAGAATTGCTTACGGTGTAGGCGTTGAAAAGACGTTCAACCTCCACTCTCCCACAATTGAAAAAGTTGAGACAATAAGAGTTGGTAAAGTAAGACGTGCTAAACTCTACTATCTCCGCGACAGAGTTGGTAAGGCAGCAAAAACAAAGGAACAGGTTAGATAACCAAAAAAGCTGGAGCGAAAGCTTCAGCTTTTTGTTTGATTAAAAAAGTTCGGTTCAACCTTTGAAAGTTGAACCGAGCCTTTTATTTTTTCAGGAAGGGATTATGTCAAAAGCATCAAGCTCTGCAGCGCCTCTGTCGTCTGCAGTCTTTTCTATACGTATTGTGTGAGTTCCTTTTGTCAAGTTGAGTTTCATATCAGCGTATATATTTTCGCTGAACTGTCCCCAGCCAAGTGACTTACCGTTTTCGTTGTATCTGACAACACCAGCTTTTGCACCGTCTATATATATAGTATGTGTTGCAAGTCCCAAGGGAGCGGCAAAGTAGAAACGAAGCGTATATTCGCCGTCTTTTATAGCAATAAGATCGGTATATGTCAAAGAAGAGCCGACAGCATCAATACTTGCAACATGTGTCGTGTTGTTTTTGCAAGAGCCTGTAAGCTTTGCTTTTTCCGCTTCATAACGTGCACGACCCTCATCTATTACCGTAACAGACAATTCAGCCTTAAAGTCTGTGGGAACAGAAGCGTCACCATCTGCAACAAGTTCGATTATATTGTGTCTGTCAGTACCCAACAGATCGGCATCAAAGGATACGGTATTTGCACCCTTTGCAAGTGTAAGCTTCGTTGCTTCCGTGCGGTTCATATAGACCGTAACTGGTAAATCTACGGAAGAATCGTATTTCAGATCTATCGCATATCTGAACGACGGAACTCCTGTCAGTGCCGTGTCTACTTCGTGTGGAACAACAACCGATCCAAAAATTATCTTATCCGAAGAAACAGATGTGGGAACGATAGGCTGTGCCTCGCCCGTCCACGGCATAAGTGTAATTCTGAGTCGCGTATGTGCATACGGAACGAGTCGCACCGTAACGGTTTCTGCATCAAGTCTGTCCGCCGCGACGGGAGATACGGGTGTGTCGCCTGCTATATTGTATTTTTCGTTAAGTTTCCAATCAACGACCTTCTTTGCTTTCGCTTCAAGCACCATCGGAACATCTTCAAGCTGATAACGCATATCAGCGGATATTTCGTTACGCGTAAGTGTGAAATTAGAAGCTACGTCGTCGAAACTGAAATTTTCAAGCGCATAATTCCAGTCCGTCGTAGGTGTTATGCTGTAAGAAGGATATTGACGTGACACTCTCCAATTATTCGGATCATACGATATCTTTTTCCATTCTTCACCTATTTCAAGAGCGAAAAGGACTGCACCGCGGCGAATACTTACGCTGTTATTATCTGTTATATTTGCCGTGATCTCTGCAGGGAACGTAAGTGTAATAACGTCACCGCTTTCCCAAGCGGCTGTGAGTTTTGCATATTCACCCGATACAAATTCAGCTTCAACTGCATGTCCGTTTACAAGAACGGTTGCGTTTTTGCACCATTCGGGAATACGTATATATATAGGATACGTGTCCGTTTTATCGGATGTAAGAGTAAGCGTTACCGTATCCTCGTAAGGATAATTCGTCGTCTGCGCTATCGTAAGCGCCGTGCCGTTTCCGACCGTTGCGCTGACTGTGTTGGGACCGTAAGCACCCACAGCAAGTCCGTTATCCGACGTACCCATCCACATAGATGCAATGAACATCGGCCAGCCCATCTGGTAGTTGTGAACGCAACAAGGAAATCCGCCCGGCAAACCGTATACCGAACGGTCACCGCCGTCACTTGTAAAGCCGTGAATACCGAGATTTGCCATTACCTGGTTCTGCATCGTGAAATAGACCTGTCCCTTACCGTCAGCAAGGAGCTGCTGAGGGAGGGCGTTGTAAGATATAAATTCAAGATGGTCTGCGATTGTAGCGTCACGCAAAAGATACAGAGCGATTTCATCGCACAGCATTCTTTCAACCACAGCACACGTTTCACTGCCGAATACAGCGTCAATACCTCTGGAGTTTTCATCACCGTTTGACATACCGTCCTGGCGTCCCGATGCCATATACAAGTTTTCAATACCCTTGTAGTAAAGATCAAGATACTTTTCATCACCCGTCACAGCGTACATAACAGGGAAAAGCTTGAAGCTCTGTTGAGCGTTTACTATATGATATGTTTTAAGCCACGCTTCCTTATCATATGCTTCTTCCCAATCCCACGTCTGGCTGTAAAGTATTTTACAAAGACGGATAAGCTCTTCGTTGCCTGTATGCTCATAAAGCCAGAGCACTGCAAAGATATTATCTCCGCCTCTTACCCTTGCCCACGAAGAAAGCGCTTGCTTTCTTAATGCCTGAGCCTGCCATGCAAAATATTTTTCAAGGAAAGGGATAACTCTTTCATCCCCCGTAGCATCATAATAATACTCAAGCGCTATAAGCATCGGCATCATCGGCCAATAGTCAAATTTTGCCATATTATCAGCAAACGGACCGAATGAACCGCTTTCTGTCTGACTTTCAAGTGTCCAATCGATCCACTTCTGCGCTTGCTCTTTCATTTCGGCATCATCAAGAACGTACGCTGTCGTTATAAGACCTCTTACGTAATATGTACCTCTTTCCCAGCTTTCACCGGAACCTCCGAGCCAACCCGAACGATCCGCGCCTTCCGATTTACAATCGGGAGAAAGGGTTTCAAACTGCTTTGTCACTTCCTCTGCTTGTAACAAAAGCTGATTTTTAAGCCAGCTTTCAGCTTTTACTTTTCCTAAAGCCAGCTGTGAAAATTCCACATTATCGGTTGCATTCTGCACAACGGCTTCAACCTCACGCTGTGTGCCTTGAGCAACGTCACTCGGCGCAGATGAATCTGCAGACGATGAGTCAGACACCGTATCACCGTTACCGCACGCACTCGCCGTTAAAAGCGACAGCGAAACGATCAAACACAAAAAACGGGAAATAAACTTGGACATAATGTACCTCCATTTATCTTTATACTTTTATTTTACCACGTACGCAGTAAAAATTAAAGAGTTTTTTTCACAAAATACATTGCAAAAATAACACAAATATGATATAGTTGTATTGGAAATACAAGGAGTGATCAAATGCCTTTCGGAATATCATTGCAAAAAGTACCCGAATACCGCCTTTCTGCTTTCAGAAAATTCTCGCAGAGCGAACATCACATCACAAGAACGGAGTCAAATGATGTTCTTATAGTGATGATAAACGGCATACTGAAATTTACAGAAAACAAAAAGCCCGTCCGGCTGTGCAGGGGAGATTACTATATTCAGCAAAGCGGATTATTTCAAGACGGTCCCGAAGAAAGCGACTGTCCTGAATATTTTTTCATACATTTTTACGGAAGCGAATGGGCAGATACGAATTTTGTTCTACCTCACAGAGGAAAATGCGATCCCGATTCGCTGATGCCTCTTTTTCATAAGCTTTTCGATGCCGTAGTTCTCGATGCACCGTTACTTGTAAAGCAGGGGCTGTTTTGCAATATACTCACCCACCTTTATCAAAACCGTGATAAGAGCGAGCGCAAAGCACTTATTGATACTATGTCACAGCTTTTGACAAAAGATCTGTGCGATCCGCCCACATTGTCAGAACTTTCCAAATCCCTTCATTTCAGCGAAAATTACCTTATACGGATATTCAAAGAAGAGATGGGTATCACACCTCGCTCCTACGTTAATTCAGCTCGTTTACGCAAAGCAAAAATATTGCTTTCGTCGGAAAGTATGACGGCTGAAAGAGTCGCACACGAATGCGGTTTTTCCGATTATGCACATTTTTACCGCATTTTCCGCAAGGAAACGGGTGTATCACCAAAAGAATACAGACAAAAAGAATACACGTCGGTATAAAAAGGACAGGGAAAATATAATTCCCTGCCTTTTTTGATATTTAACAAATAATTTATGTGTATCGTCTTATCAGTCAATGTAAACAGTTTCACCCGGGTTGATGCTGTACAGCCTGCTGTCAACATCGAGCCATATTTTAAACAGCGTGGGGTTGTATACCATATGACCGTCAGCACTGTACCGCAGACTTTTATAAGCGTTGATATAATCGTATATCTCTATATTGGTAGCGTACCACAATTCATCGTTGTTTGCAAGTTTTTGGCATATTTGCTCAATATGATCCCAATTATTATGTCTGTCAAATTCATAGCTGTGTCCCCATATGTAAAGCAATCTCGGAACACGGCGTGCGTGGTAAGCATTCGGCGAAATATCAAGATTTAAAAATTCATCTATATATTCCATAATTTTCGGGTTATTATGGTGAGCCGTCGGCATCCACGCATAAAAATCCTGCGGAAGAAGAAAAGAATTATTATCACTGCCGAGCGTTCGTGAATAAGCAATATCCAACTCGGTAAGATAATTTTTTATCTGCTCATAGCTTCCGAAGTTACCCATCTGGGTTATACCCGAATCGGGATATGCCATACCTCTGATAATACGGTCGCATTTTTTCTCAAGCTCAAGACGGCAGTCAAGCACGTCGCGTATACCTTCGATCGCTCTTAAATTACCGTTTGCTCTGTGATTTGCGCCGTGAACGGCAATTTCGTGGCCTTTGTCAAGGAAATATTCTTTTATCTGTTCTTTGGAAAAAGCACATTGAAAATTAAAGTTAAACGTACCTTTCACACCATATTTATCAAACAGCTCTGCTAAGCGTTTGTCCTGCGGTACACCGTCATCATAGCTGAAAGTTACGGCTTTTGCCCTGCCGTTCGGATATCTCATAAATACAGATCTCATAAAATTACTCCATATGCGTAATTATTTGATTTTTAAATTGAATGTTCGGCTATCATTGCCGTCCATTTGACAAATTGGAATTTATCGTTATAACTCAATATTGATTTCGTACTTATCGTCGATGAGTATATAGTTCACATTATACTTTTTTGCAAATTCTAACATCTGTGCATTTTCTGACAATACACTCTCCATTGTGCACCATTCATCATCCAAACGATTTTCAATGACATTTGCATATTTCTTTATGTCAGAAAAGTAATTTCTGATATATTCCTCACTCATTACCAGACAGTAATATTTGATGTTTTCAAGATATTCGGAGTTAAAGTCCTTCTGCCAATCGAATGGAATATAGCCACCTTCGACAATTAAGTTCTGCTTATTCTCAATAGCCGTTTTTATCATTTCCCGAACAATCGGCCACAAGTATTCGGTCAATTCATTATCATCCATAGGGGTAAGTTCTGTGTTGTCGCTACGAATTAAACCCATTTTCAGATGGTCTATTGACAGGTATGCATATTTATATTTTTCGAGCAATTTTTGGGCAAGTGCAGTTTTGCCGGTATGCGATGCTCCTGTAATTAAAATAATCATTATCTCACCTACAAATTCTTATTTATCGATGAGATTATACCACGCTTTCGCGAATAAATCAAGGCGTAGCCTTGTATAAAAAAGTGAAGCTGCGGCAAGCCGCAGTGAAGTTTGGGCTTGCGCCCAAGTGAAGTATTGCGCCGAGGGCGCAAAGTGAAGTTAAGTGTTCCGCATCTTATCGCGCGAAGCGCACTTCACGAGGCGTAGCCTCGCTTCACTTGCGAAGCATACTTCACGTTCCGCGCAAGCGGAACACTTAGTTCAAAAAACGCACAAACGGTGTGTAGGTGTAGGTAAAAACGCAAAAAGGTGCGTGATTTTCGTTTGTGTATTCATTACGGGAATTTGAATATTACTTATTCTATATCATAATCTTCATAGCAATTGAGCAATACTTCACAATCGCAATAGCCGCCCATATCATTGATTTCCTCAATAACGTTTTCATACAACTCTGCTGAAATATTTTCCTTGAACCATTGTTCTGTATGACGCAGAGTGTGGTCACAACCACAAGCCTCCAAATGATCTTCCAAATATGCAAATAATTTTTGCACATTTTCTTTAGAGAGAATGTAGTCTGCCATATTACTAACCTCCGTAATATTCTAGTTTATCAGTTATATTATACCACACTTTTGGAGATAAATCAAGGCGCAGCCTTGTATATAAAAAGTGAAGTTGCGGCTGCGCCGCAGTGAAGTTTGGGCTTGCGCCCAAGTGAAGTATTGCGCCGAGGGCGCAAAGTGAAGTTAAGTGTTCCGCATATCGTGCCGAAGGCACACTTCATGCACGAAGTGCGCTTCACTTGCGAAGCATACTTCACGTTCCGCTTGCGGAACACTTAGTTCAAAAAACGCACCTTTGTCGGTAGACAAAAGTGCGTTTTTTGTTGGCGGAGGGTGTGGGATTCGAACCCACGTGGGCGTGAACCCAAACGGTTTTCAAGACCGCCTCGTTATGACCGCTTCGATAACCCTCCGTATATGAAACTGCTTTCGCAGAAATCATCAGATATTCAATTTTTTTAGAAATGTTTTTAGAAATGCGCTTTTG
>JAZOSS010000071.1:0-13348 GCA_045657205.1 Eubacteriales bacterium | reverse complement strand
GCAAATATCATTATAGATAACTTTGATAAGGATGTTTCGTCGATAACGGTAGATGTTGAAAACGATGAAATAACAGTAAGAATATAAAAAGGGGGTAACGGTGTGAAGAGCGAGCAGTGGTATAAATTTAATTTTAATCAGTTGAAAAGTATGCTCGATGTGGAATTTGATACGGGGCTTACACATAAGGAAGCTAAAAAGCGTCAAAAAAAATACGGAAAAAACGTAATATTTCCTCACACCGATCCCAAAACAAATGCGGTTGACCGTATTCATCCCGGTATAATAGCCGTACTGCTTGTATTGATAAGCGTTGTGTATTATTTTGTGAGCCGTGATGTAAGTGCATTTTTTATCTGCTTTTTGCTGTTGGCGAATTATTTGTTTGTAATAACCGCCTATAAGCGATCCGAATATCTCATGGCGCAAACCAAAAAGTATTCTGAACCGGAAATACGTGTACTGCGTGAAGGAAAGGTGTTCAGGATAAATCAAAAGGCTGTTGTACCGGGCGATATCGTTTTGCTTCGTGAAGGAGATATCGTGCCGTGTGACGGACGAATACTTTATAAAGATGATAATTTTAAAGTTCTTGAAATGAATATAAGCGGCGGTAACGGTGAGAAAAACACGGAATTTATTTCATATGAACCGTCACTTCCAACCAAAGAACAAAAAAATATGGTCTTTGCCGCATCTGTTGTTTTCAAAGGCGAGGCAAAGATACTATGCTGTGCAACAGATAAAAATACAGTCGTAAGACGCAGAAATCTTACCTCTTCATCTGTAGATGAAAGACAGCTTGAACTTTTTAAACTGTCCGATAAAATATCAAACGCTGTAAGTCTTGCAATGATATTCGCCGCTTTTCTTTTCGGTGCAATATCGCTTTTTGCATACGGGTTGAGTGATAAAATGACAGATTCGTTTATTCTGTTGCTTTCGTATGCCACATCGTCAATGTGTGAGTTTTTTGTGTTGTTTTCCTGTATAAATGTTGCGTACTGCATATTTTTTGCACCTACAAAAGGAAAGGATTTCAATGAAAACGTCATAATAAAAAATATATCCGCAATTGATAAGATAAACAAAATGACGTGTGTTATAATTCCTAAGACATCGGGGATATGCAGTGATGAAATTAAAACGCAGTACATATACACTAACGGACACCGGTATTCTATAAATAAAGAAAACTTTTCAAGAATAAGCAGGGTGTGCAGCATTGCACATTTTACAGTTGATAAGACCAAAAAAACACACTCGGCAGAAGAACTTGCAATTCTGAATATTGCAGTGGAAAATCCTGAAACTAAGCTTCTTGAGTACGTGCCTGCCGGCGGTGCATCGCTGTTTGATACGGCACTTACGTATTCCGACGGTGAAGTTACGGTTATACTCAAAGGCGGTGCGGACACGGTCGTAAACAGGTGTACAAGCTGCAGAAAAATGACAGGTGTTCATCCGCTTGATAAGGATAATATTCGTGACCTTCTTAATACCGCTCGTTCTTATGAAGAAAACGGCTATAAAATAGTAGCCGTTGCGACGAAAAAATCGGAATACGGAAATTTAAATAAAATAGTTTATTCTCAGACGAATCTCTGTTTTGAAGGGTTTATAATATTAAGAGAAACAGTCGTCGAAGGTTGTAAAGAGACGATAAAAGCCCTGGCCGATGCGGGGATAAAAGTTATTATGTTCTGCGATGATATATCGGGCAGAAATGAGTATCTTGCGGAAGATCTCGGAATAAGCGACGATAAAAGCAAAAATATAACGTCGTATGAATTTGTTAATTCAAATTTGAATCTGCAAAATATAAAACTCAAAAATTACAGACTTTATCAGGGATTTGATGCAAAACAGAAGCGTTATATAATTGACAGATTAAAGAAAAACGGTGAACGGATAGGAATTTTGGGAAGTACTCTTTCCGATGTTTCGTTAACAGTCGGATCATCCGTCGTCAGCTTTTCAGTGGGAACTATGCTGAATGCCGATAAGCAGTTAAAGGGGGCAACGCTTAACTCAGTTTCTTCCGATAAGTTCGGAATAGAGGCACTGAAGCTCACCTCCGACGTGCTTGTGGAAAGCGCAGGCAACAGCAAAAACGGCGGGATAAACTCTGTGTTTGACGCTGTTGAGATTTCCAAACGCATTTACGATAATGCAGGGCGCATAGCAGGTTATTTGTTTACGTCTCTGTTTGTACGCTTCATTTTATCGGTTTTGTCGGTATTCACACCGCTTATATCATTTACACCGTCACAGATGCTGTTTTCAGGTCTCGTTGTTGATCTTTTCGGAATACTTACTTTGTTGTGTTCCAAACCGTGTAAAGAAAAGCTTTATAAGAAAACGAGATTTGATATACTGAAGGAAGCACCGGTGCCGTCACTTTTGTTTTGTACCGTTTTAACACTTATTTCCGCTGTTTTAACGATACTTGTCTGTCAGCTTATGAAGATACTCAAAATGGAAGCTTATGCCGATTCGGGGGCGTATTTTGCGTATATACTGATACAAATAGCAATTATCGTTATCTTTGATGCAAGAAATAAAAAAATCAAACTGAATAAAGGAATTTTGATATTTTCACTTGTTATTACCGAGTTCTATCTTTTGTCATCGCTGTTTTCTTGTATATCATACTTTACAGCCCTTGGTGCTTTAAATGCAGTATCAATGCTTATCGCATTCATTCCTGCCATACTTTTATTGATGGTTAGTTTTTTTTCTTCGATAAAAGAAAGCATCAAAAAGGTGTTGAAGAAAATAAAAGATAAATAAATTCAAAAGGCGTATGATCCTTATATACAGAATCATACGCCTTGTTTATGTTTTATTTTTGTAAAAAGGGAGTATTAAAATCGAAACGATTGAAAGAAATAATCCTATCATAAAATACAGAGCAAAAGCATCGGTGTTTCTTCCTGAGTTGTTTATGATGCCAACAACAATACATCCGCATACAAATGTACCGCAACTGCCGTTCCACAGATTAAACGACACTCTGTTGATATTTCTTGCAAATATAAATAACAGCAACGAAGGAACAACACCCATCAAAAGCGGAAATAAAAACATATATTTCATATGAATTGAGACCATTCCGTAACTGAAATGCGTATATACTGCATTAAATACAATACACAAAACGGAAATGATAGAATACGTTACAAGTGTTTTCTTGTATTTCTTTTTATTAATATCCGATATAGACAATGTCACTTACCTCTCTTTCGGCTGTTTTGCTTCCGATATGTACAGGATTGTTTATTATCTTTCCGTTGAAATACATCGTTGAAGAGCCTCCTCCATCGAGATTATAAGCTGTTGTACAGCCGCATTCCTTCATAAATGTTGCAAGATCGTATAATGATAATCCTTTGCTTTCATCGGTTCTTCCGTCGGAAACAACGAAAATGTAATGCAGATCGTCAATTATACCGATAGCGGTTCTCGGGTTGCTTGCCAACGCTTGACCAACCTCATCATTTAAACCGACTGAAACTATGGAATTTTCCACAAGGAAAGGACCGAAAGCAAACAACTGATAAACACCGTTGTTTAACAGCTCGTTCGCTGATACGTCTTTTTCGTTTACAGATTGAAAGCTTCCGTCGTACATTACGGCGAGATCTTCGTATTTGTAGTCACTTCTGACAGAGCTTCTGTAAAGAACACCGTTCTTTATAACGTATCCTTTCTTATCTGCTCCGTAATAGTCACCGTTTATTGCTAAAATTGCGCTGTTGTTTTTTGCCATTACAGACGTTTTTTCACGAATATTTGTACCGAATGTGTCTTTGGCTATTGCAGTTTTGAAATGTTCAGCTGAATTCAATATGACGTCGGCAACATATACCTGTGTGTCGTGTATGCGAAGTGTTGTCAGGGTGATTTTTATTTTTTCATCCTCGTATGATGTATCGGTTATTACTGGATATGTAACCGGCGGGGAAGTATCAACAGCAGTAGTTATTTCTGTTTTATCTGTATCTTCGGATGAAATATTTTCATTTGATCCTGCATCCTGTTCAGATACTGTTTCGGCGTTTTCGTCATATGGTTTTTCTAAAAAAGAAAACGTTTCGTCAGCTGTTATAAAACCTTCTTGTTCACCATGCATTTCTCTCGGTATAATAAAAACGTCAAGGAGAATAAAGACAGAAAACAAAATCAAAAATATTGAATAAATAACTGCAAATAAATAAGGTTTTTTTAAAATGTTCATCGGCAACCCCCTCCTGATTCGATATTACTATACGTTATAAGTGTGTTGTGAATGTGAAAACACGATGAATATTAAAAAAAGAATGCAGAATTTTGCCTGCATCCTTTTATTATATTATTGAATATCAGAAATAATTTCTCGTTATGTTTTCAAGGTCTGTCTGTGTAACGGTGCCGTCTTTGTCAAAGTCGGCTGCAAATTTATAACCTGTTACTGCTGCACTATTCAATAACTTTTTGATTTGCAAAATATCAATTCCGGTTATCGTACCGTCGCCGTTAAAATCACCTGCTATCGAAACAATACCAGTTGCAACACACGTATCATTTTCGTAACGCTTGACCACACAGCCGGAATAAACAGTAGCGGATGAGGACAATATATTGCCGCTTGCGGTATACACCGAACAAGTATCAACGTCTATCTGTGACAGCAATTCCGAAACGGTCGTTCCGGGTTTTATACCGAAAAGAATGTTTTGACCTTGGTATTCTTCATATGAGTATCCGCTTGTACTTAATACAGGGATCGTTGTAAGGTCTTTTTGGGTAATGGTAAGGTCGATTACAGCGATAGGATATGACTGAGTTCCGGTTTTTTCTGACAGAACCCCTGTCGTACCTTTAATCACTATTGTATGATTACCGTCAGAAAGCTTGCTTATATCTATATAACCGCTGTAAGCGTTTACCGTGTGTGTCGGATATCCTGCCGGAGTTGTTGCATTTGTCACGTCAGAACGGTACGTTGCGGGAAGCTCCGTCCATGTTTTTGAACCGTCAATACTGTAGTAAAACGACGTAACCATTTTTGTAGTAACGCTCCAACCGGAAACGTAAAGATTAGAGTCGTCGGGAAGAGTTACAGCATGTGATACAGAAACAGGGGTTGAATTGCCCGATGATTTTGCTACGGGTAAATCAAGTCTTGCTATATACGAATAATTTTCTTTTGAAAAATATGTTCCGGGATCTGTTGTATATTCGGGCATATTTGAGTATACGGGAATGATGAACTTATAGCTTGCATCAAGGTTTGACTTGAGAGCATACTGCATCGTGCGTCCTTCCGAATAAGGCGCCATAAGATTCTGCATATACTGTGCTTCGAAGTTCATAGATGAACCGTTGCTGTACTTACTTCTTGCGTCAACGTTAAATTTTTGATAATAAAGTGTGTGGCGGTATGTAGCAAGGTATGTGTCGCGGAGCTTTTTAACACCGCCCTCTATTGCTTTCATACGCGTATTCCATCCGGCGGTTTTTGCTTCTTTCATACCTGCAAGCCAAATGCTGAAGTATCCGTCACCGTAAGCACCGATGTTGAAATAGTTATAATATCCGTCGTAATTCAAAAGGGAACTGTCATAACCGGAAGTGGGAGCATCGTTTGTACCGTTCAAATAAGAATCGTAAAGCTTTGTTCCGCATTTTCCCGAAATAAGCGGACTTGAACCGTCAACGCCCTGTTCCTGTCTGAGTCTTGCCGCAATAAAAACGGGGTTAATGTTGTAAGTATTACCGAGATTAAGAAAATACTGTGCGTAAGTAAGTGTGTTTCCGCTGTCGGGAATGACTGCATTTGCCATAAAAGTACCCGCTAAAGCACTTTCGATATCAGCAACCGAATAATTTGCACCGTCATTATAAAGATTGAGAAACATAAATATATGTCTTTCATCAAAGAAGTTTCTCGGGTCCATTGCGTATTCAACGGCTGTCTGGTTTGCAGGATACCATCCCGAGTCGTACTCTGTATAATTTTTAAGATATGCACTGCCCGTGGACTTCGAAACGAGGTTATTATCTTCGGGATCAAGCTCTCTTGAAATTACGTAGCTCCAGGTGTAATTGATTCCGTAATGTTGATAAGCCATACCTGTAATATCAACAGCTTCAAATTCCCAATTTGGGTGTATCAAATGAAGTTTTGTTAATTTTGTTGCATACGATGCAGGAAATCCCGCATCTATCAGCGACTGATAATATGTATCGTATTCACCTGCAGAAACGTTGATGAACGGTATACACGACAAAAGTGTTGCTGCGGTAAGAATAAAAGCTAAAAACTTTTTTGCCGGTTTCATTTTGTACTCCTTGTATTTTTTATTTGTTTGCCGACTAACGAATCAGTACGGCATTAATGGTGTAATTATAATATAATTTTTGAAAAATATCAAGTGGTTTTTATGAATTTCGACTATTTCTACAAAATATTAAGTTATATTTTGTGAGTAATTCACAAAAAAAGATTTTACACTAACAAAATCATATATCATAAAAGTTGATTTGGTTGCTTTATAATTCGCAAATTTTCAAAAAAAGATGCATTTTTCAAATCTTCCAATCTTCATTTTTGCAAAGGGTAGGCATCTCAACTGCGAAGAATGATGAATAATGTAATAATAAATGATAAATTTTTTTCATTTCTATTGATTAATTTGATAAGTAATGATATAATTATCATACAGAAAAAAGAAGTAGGAGAGTAACTACCAATGAACAAAACAGAACTTATTGCTGAAGTAGCAAAAAAATCGGGTCTTACAAAAGTACAAGCAGAAAATGCAGTTAACGCAGTTGTTGCTTCAATGACCGATGCACTCGCTGCCAATGATAAAATTCAGCTTTCAGGATTCGGTACTTTCGAAGTAAAGGAACTTAAAGCAAGAGTTGGTATTAACCCCAGAACGAAAGAAAAAATGGAGATTCCTGCATCAAAGCGCACTGTTTTCTCCGCAGGAAAGAAACTTAAGGATGCTATAAACGAATAATGCGCCTTGACAAATTCCTTAAAGTCTCGCGAATAATCAAGCGCCGCACGGTTGCAAACAACGCTTGTGATACAGACCATGTTACCGTAAACGGCAGAGCAGCTAAAGCATCATATGATGTAAAAGAAAATGATATCATACAAATAACCTTTGGTGACAAGATACTGAAGGTTAAAGTCAAAGATGTACGTGAACACGTCCTGAAAGCTGACGCAAGTGAGCTTTATGAGGTTGTTCAGTAACGTCGATGAGATTTGAACTGTTTAAAGCAGTTCTGGTAACGGCAGTTGCCATATGGTGAACTGCCGTTTTTATATATAAAGCCGTCGGTTTATTCCGACGGCTTTTGTTTATTGCATTTTAAGATATTCTTCGTATGTTACAAGTTCCGTATTCGGAAAATAGGAAAGAAGGATCTTATCGTAGGAATATCCAAGCTCTCCGAGATCTCGTATGCCGATCTGCGACATTCCCGCACCGTGTCCGTAGCCTTTTCCGATGAAGATAAAATTACCGTTTTCTTCTGCCGTTTCGGCTTCAGAACCGTTGATGGCGCCATTTACGAAATTTTCAGCTTCTGCGAGTACGTCGAGTGTAACAGGTCCGTTTGAAGTGGAAACGGAAAGTATATTAGGCAATGCAGTTGTTTTAATACCTGTTGAGGTAGCAACGTGAATTTTTTCGGCATTTTCGGTGCTCAAGATTTTAAGTCCGTCAGCGGTCATAACGTGTATACCTGTTGAGGTTTTCGGAAGACCGTCTTCAATTATGCCGTTATGAGATACTACGAAGTTAGCACTTTTTAAATATGCACCGATTGAATTTTTCACGTTTCTCGTTCTGGTCATCGTTGCCTGATTGCCGTGAATATCCGTTACCGTCATTGAATAAACGTAGGATGAATTTTCACAAAGTCTGTTTATTTTGATGTCCTTTATAGCATCCTTCAGTTCCGTATACCCTTGGTTTCGCATATATTTGCAAAGATCCTCCGGAGTTGCCTCGTATTGCCATACACCGTATTTATGGGTTTCGTATTTTTCCCACGGTGTGAATTGTCCGACGAGGTATTTTTGCGGTAACTGATTCCACACTTCGTGTGCTGCAGCTATAGATCCTCCCGTAACGGCGGAATAGTATGCGGTTGCAGGCTTGCCGTCACATATGGATAAAATCCCTTTTGTTTCCGCTACAGCTTCTTTTACGGTGTCAGTCACTTTTGAATGTCCGAGAGATACCTGGCAGTTAGAGTCGCAACAAAGGTCGCATCCGTATGATGAGTGTCTTCCGAGATTTGCATACGCATATGTACGAGCGCATATAGCAAACGCCTTGAGTGTTTCTTTGGGCCACGAGCTCGATATTTCCCATGGAATTACACTTTCGATGTATTCTTCCATTTCAGATATCATAATAAGAGTTGCACCATCAACACTGCTCGTTTTATACCTTTTTACTTCGAAAATACCGGGCCAGTAATATCCTGACTGTATTTTTATATAATTATCTTCGCCGGCTTCTTTTATGGGGTAACAGCCGAGTCCATATTCAAGCGATGAAAGATAATAAAAGAGTATCTTTCCGCTTTGGTGATCGAGTATTTTAAGTTCGTTTTCATCTGACGGCGTAATCACGCTCAAATTTCCATAAGCTTCTTCTAAAGAAGAGGCTGCTTCCTCAGCTTCGCTTTCGGTAAAATATTCACCTATGAGTATTCTGTGTTCGCCGCTTATGTAAGCCGGTATGAATTTAGTATCTTCATCGTGAGCTTGAAGAAGTGAAAGGGAGGCTTCAAGATGTGTTGCGTGTTCATAAACTGTCGAAAGAAGTAAATGATAACCGCCAACGGTCGCTTTTGAAAGATCGGATGTTGAACGGTAATCCCATTTTGATGAGGATTCAGTGTATTTATAAAGATTACCACCTTTGGCGAAACAGAGATCTGATACGTCTGTTATGGAATACAAGTATCCGAATTTATGGTCTTCTGTCGTTGAATAAAGATCAAAACCGTACTGACCGTGAGACGGACGCAGACGATAGCTTTCTTTTGAGTCGGACTTGTAGAAAATAGAGACTCGTAAAAGCAGATCATCTTGTTTGAATATCGGATCAGGCACATACGGATCTTCCGGGGGGGTGACAGGATATCCGCCGGTTAAGGAGTCCGAGGTCTCATCTGTTGTTTCGCTTGTAATTTCATCAGTCGTATCAGGAAAGGTTGTTTGTGGTTCTGTTTCGATATCCGTTTCCGTTTCGGTCTCTGCTGTTGACTCTGATTCTACAGCGTTCGTCTGTACGGCTGCATATGCAACAATACCAAGTACGAACATTGCCGCAAGCAGTACCGATATGATTCTAATAAGGTTTTTGTTCATTTTGCCCACCATATCAGCCTATAACTTTATATTCGCCTTTTATCATTATCTCAGTTCCCGAGGATGTACAGCAAATACCTCTTCCGTCAGCTTTCGGAATGAGAATGTAATGGTTCTTCAATACATCTGAATTATTTATAAGAGATGTTTCTGTTGTTTTATCTGTGAGTGTTTGCGTTGCGGAAGGACATACAGCTTTTGCAGAACCTGTCAGTAATATCAAATCACACGCACCGAGAGCAACTATCTTCTGTCCTGCACTGAGCTTTTCGGTCGAAAAAACTACTTGAGGTGACATTGAGCCGCCAACGGAATTTTTTGCTATTTCATCGCGGACGTATGCCTCCATTTCAGCTTTCATTTCCGCCTTCAGCTTTTCTATCTCGGCATTTACGTACGAAAGGGAAACGAGCGGATCTTCCTCCGTGTTATACGTTTCACCCGTTGCGGTTGCAAAGGCTGTAAACATAATACTCAACATAAGTACGGTTGTTAAACATTTTCCTGCGAGCTTTGCGCTTGTGATCATAAATTTTTTAAACATAAAATCATCCTTTCTTATTCAACGATTCCTATCTGTCGTGCATCTATATCGTACTGTTCGAGCAAAGTTCCCGTAGCGGGGATCTTTATTTTTTTGTACTTGGCTGTGTTTTCAAAAGGCGAGTCGGATTCTTTGAAAGCAACGGCAACTTTCTGGTTTTTCTTTAAATTGAATAGCGTTACACCGCCCGCGGTTCTCGTTGTTTTTTCGGGTATCAGTTTAGTTGATATCATAACAGCACGTCTGTTATCCGAAACGAGGATGAGGTTGAACGGTTCATCCTCATAGAATATTGCAACAATAGGGGACGCCGAGCTGTATGCACCCGTGAGCTTTCGTCTATTGCTCTTCGTTTCGTAATTTTTCATTGAAACCTTGACGCCCTTTCCGTTTTCAAAGATGAATACGAGGTTTTTCGGTTCAAAATTATCGGGAATAAGCTTCATAAAGATAGCTTTCTCACCGCTGTCAAATGAAAGCTTTGAAGGAACGTAGTCACCTAAAACGGAGGCTTTAAGACAGTCAAAGTCGGTAAGCTTTGCTTTGTATGCCTGAGCCTTGTCTGAGAAGAAGACAACGCTGTCACGGTTTTCACCGTCTTCGGAAATTATGATCCGGTCACCGTCTTTGAGCATCTGTTCATCGGAAGCACGCAAAGAAACGAGCGTTGATTTCTTGAAATAACCGTCTTTTGTAAATACTGCGCGGATATTGAAGTTTTCAACGTGTTCGCTTTCGTTGTAGATCTGTATGTCCTCCTGGGAAAGTATCAGCGACTTTCTCGGTATTCCGTATTTGTTCTTTATTTCTTTGAGCTGTTTTATTATGACGTCCTTTACTTTTCTGTCGGATGCTATCGTTTCTTCAAGCTCTGCAATTTCTTTTTGTAAGCTTTCGATATCTGCTATACGGTTGAGAATATACTCACGGTTAAGGTTACGAAGCTTTATTTCTGCAACGTATTCAGCCTGCTTCATCGTAAGATCGAATTCTTTTGCAAGATTCGGTACGACGTCGGCATCCTTTTCCGTTCCTCTGACTATTGCGATCGCTCTGTCGATATCAAGAAGTATCTTACCAAGACCTAAAAGCAGGTGGAGCTTGTCTTTCTTTGCGTTAAGATCAAAAGTAAGCTCGCGTCTTAAACACGTTACACGGAATTTGATCCATTCGTTGAGGATATCAATTATACCGAGGACTTTCGGAGAACCGTCGATAAGGACGTTGAAATTACAGCCCATACTGTCTTCAAGAGGTGTAAGCTTGAAGAGCTTGAGCATAAGCTTGTCGGGATCGACGCCGCGACGCAGATCAAGAGTAAATCTGAATCCCTCAATACCGATCTCATCGCGGTAGTCGGTAATTTCTTTCAGCTTTCCTTCCTTTACAAGGTCGGCTATCTTTTTCATAATAAGCTCAATGGAGGTCGAATAGGGGATCTGGGTTATGTTTATGCAGTTGTTGTCTTTGTCATATTCGTACTTTGATCGTATCTTTACAGCACCTTTACCGCTTAAATAAAGCTCTTTCATCTTTTCTCTGTTGTATATGATGAAGCCGCCGCCCGGAAAATCAGGTGCTTTTACTATATCAAGCATTCTGTCAACGGAAACGTGACTGTTTTTAAGCAGTTCTATCGTTCCGTCGCATATTTCGGAAAGGTTGAAAGAGCATATGTTTGATGCCATTCCGACGGCGATACCGAGGTTCGATGAAACGAGTATGTTCGGAAACGAAACGGGAAGCAAAACAGGCTCTTTTTGCGTACTGTCGTAGTTGTCAACGAAATCCACCGCATCTTTATTGATACCGCAAAACACTTCGTTACATATCTTGGCAAGCTTTACTTCCGTATAACGCGATGCGGCAACTTCCATATTCGTCGAATGAAGTCCCCACGTACCCTTTGAGTCTATAAAAGGGTGAAGCAGTGCCGCGTGTCCCGTCGTCATACGCACCATCGTTTCGTAAATTGATGCATCACCGTGCGGGTTAAGTGTCATCGTAGCACCGACTACGTTCGTACTTTTCGTTCTTCCCGACGTCAGAAGGTTCATTTTATACATTGTATATAAAAGCTTTCTGTGAGAAGGTTTGAAACCGTCGATCTCTGGAATTGCACGTGATATGATAACGCTCATAACATACGGCATATAGTTCTTTTCGATCGTATCGGTTATCGGCTGTGTTCTTATTTCAGCCAACGGAAGATTTTCTTCGGTTGGTATATTTTTCTTCTTTTTTGCCATTACCGCTATACCTTATATATCAGCGTCCTTGATGTAAAGTGCGCCGTAGTTTGATATAAATTCCTTTCTTGCTTCGATGTTGTCACCCAAAAGCGTGTCAAATATCTTATATGTTGCTTCCTCATCAGTCGGGCAGACTTGTATAAGGCGTCTTGTTGCAGGGGACATCGTTGAACGGTACATCATATCCGCATCGTTTTCACCGAGTCCCTTTGAACGCTGTACGGTGTATTTTTTGTCACCGAGTGACTTTACTATTTCTTCCTTCTGTCCGTCGCTGTAGGCGAAGAATATTTCATCCTTGCACGTTATTTCATAAAGGGGGGATTCTGCAATATATACCTTTCCCGCACGTATAAGTGAGGGAAGAAGTCTGTAGAATATGGTGAGTATAAGGGTTCTTATCTGAAATCCGTCAACGTCGGCATCGGTACAGATTATTACCTTAGACCAGCGCAAATTGTCGAGATTAAACTCCGCAGTATCGGATTTATGCTTTGATTTTATTTCAACACCGCAGCCGAGTATCTTTAAAAGATCGACGATTATCTGGCTTTCAAATATCTTTTCGTACGTGCTTTTAAGACAGTTGAGCGTTTTACCTCTTACGGGGATTATAGCTTGAAATTCGGGTATTCTTGCAAGCTTACAGGATGAAAGAGCCGAATCACCTTCAACGATAAAAAGCTCCCTGAGGTTCTTGTCCTTTGAGCGGCAGTCAACGAATTTTTCTATCTTGTTCGTTATATCGTTTGTCGTTGCAAGCTTCTTTTTCAGATTAAGACGTGTTGCCTCGGCAGACTCACGGCTTCGTTTGTTTACAAGCACCTGAGTTGCGATCTTTTCGGCATCTATCGGATTTTCCGCAAAGAATATTTCAAGATTTTGTTTTAAAAAGTTCGTCATACATTCCTGTATGAAGCTGTTCGTTATTGATTTTTTCGTCTGGTTTTCGTACGAGGTATACGTTGAAAAGCTGTTGGTAACGATTATAAGGGAGTCTTTGATGTCACCGAACTGTATCTTCGATTCGTTTTTGTTGTATTTTCCTATGGATTTTATATATTTGTCTATTGCGTAAACAAATCCGTTTTTGACCGCATTGTCGGGTGAACCGCCGTGTTCGAGAAAGCTTGAGTTGTGATAGTATTCCGTTACGTTTAT
>JAZOSS010000070.1:0-12340 GCA_045657205.1 Eubacteriales bacterium | reverse complement strand
GACGGTGATGATCTTTACATAGCTTCAAATACAAGCAGAGGTGTTTTATACGGCGTATACAGCTTTTTGGAAGACTACGTGGGTGTAAGATATTACACCTCTGACTGTGAAAGAATACTTAAAAATGAAAAAATAGTCATTACCTCAGATATTTCCGTAGTTTTCAAGCCTGCATTTGAATTTCGCGATGTCTTCTGGTTTGATGCACTTGACAGCGGATTTTCAGCAAAGCAGAAGATAAACGGAAGCATTTTAAGAGATCTCGAAAACTACGGCGGTGGTATTTCCTACGCAGGTAATTTCGTACATACACTCGGTTCGCTTGCCGGCACGGGATCTGCCGCACCGTGTCTTACAAATGAGGATATATATAATAATGTATTAAAAAATACAAGAACTTGGCTTGAAGAAAATCCGAGTGCAAATATCATTTCGATATCTCAAAACGAAAGCAGTAAAAAAGGATGCCAATGTAAAAACTGCAAAGCGATAAACGATGCCGAAGGAAGCGAGATGGGTTCCCTTCTTTCATTCGTCAACAGAATCGCATCAGAGATTAAAGAAGAATATCCCGGCGTTTACGTTGACACTCTTGCATACGGATATACAAAAAAACCACCGAAAAGCATCGTGCCCGCCGATAACGTAATAATAAGGCTTTCGAGCATTGACAACTGTTTTTCACACAGCATTTCAAACTGTACCGGCAACGATGATTTTAAAACGTACGCGGAAGCCTGGGGGGCGATATGCAAAAATCTTTACGTTTGGGATTTTACATCCGATTTTATGTACTATCTGTCGCCTTTTCCCAATCTTTATACGATGTACGACAACATCCGTTTTTTCAAAGATAACAATGTCACAGGTGTGCTTGAACAAGGCAACTATCAATCCGCAAGCGGTGAGTTTGGCGAGCTTCGCGCTTATTTACTTGCAAAGCTGATGTGGGAACCCGATATGACAAAAGAAAAATATCACGAATATATGTGCGACTTTCTGGAAGGCTATTACGGCGGCGGATGGGAATATATACTTGAGTATATTGATAAAACGAGTAAAGAAGCATCGCTTTCACACATGTCCGTTCAGGAAGACGTAAATACCGTCTTTGATCAAAAAAGAACCAAAGAAGAGCTTAAAGTATACGCGCAGGAGCTTTTGGAACTTTGGAACAAAGCGTATGAAGCTGCAAATGATATACTTTGCAAACGTCACGTTGAAAAATCAAAAATACAAGCCGAATATTACCTAATGTGCGTAGCGTGGGATGATGAAGAACATCAGATACTTTTAAAAAATATGTATGACGTAATGAAAAAATATAACATCACACATTTCAGAGAAAACGAGAAAATACCCGAACTTACCTCATTTGATACTTCCCCTCTCAAGTGGTAATAAAAAGGATGGCCAAGCTTTGTGCTTTGACCATCCGATTTTATTTTCCTTTTATAAATGATTTTGCCGTGAACATGAACACCGGCATATTGAAAACCAAAACAGCAACAAAAAGAATAGCGGAAAGAACGTATGAAAGTACACCGGGAACGTATACCATAAATATACATTGAAGTATCAACAAACCGAAATTAACCATCGTTTTTATAAAATATACTCTGTATTTTACATATTCAAGCGACCGCACGGTCGCTATCACATATACCACAACGTAACTTAAAAGCGTCGCGACAGCTGCTCCCATTGCCCCGTATGCTTTAATGAGAACGGCATTACATACTATGTTTATACCGGCTCCGCAAACAGAACAAAGAAGTGAGTTAAGACTCTTCTTTTTTACGTGGAAAATAACGGAGATAAAGTTCACCATGCTCATTCCGATAGTTGCCACGACGAGAAAAGTCGTATATCGCCATGCTACGTAGAAATCGTTTCGGATAAGGATACCCGTTATCACTTTTACAAAAAAGATGACACTTGACCCCGTTATAAAAAGTACGGATTTATATCCTTCAAAAATACGTGTAAGGAACTTACTGACCGAACCTTGATTGTTTTCTTCGACAAGTGACATCTGCCACGCATCGGAAAATATACCCGTGAGCATAGTTATTATATTGGGAATCTTATAGCTCATTGCATAGATACCGCTTGACGACTCGTCTGCCATATAGAGTATCATATATCTGTCCGACATATTCGTTATCCACCAGAAGATACCCGCAGGTATGAGCGGCAAAGAATATTTTACCATGCTGATAAAAAGCTGCACGGAAAAGCTTTTTATATCAAACGCATCAACAAGCTTTCCGGCACGGAACATATAAACGACGGTGAAAAAGTCTGCAAGTATATTTGCGGCAAGATATCCTGTTATTCCGAGCTTGAAAACAAGCAACAAAAGAATATTGAACACGAGTGTAAGCACTGTGCAAATAACACCCTTAACAGCAAACTTTTTGACCTCACCTACACCTCTTAAATACTGTCCGCACAGCGTGTGAAGTCCGAACATAAATACGTACAGACCGAGCAGAAGCATATATTCCTTAAGTACGTATACTTTTCCAAGCAACGGAGTTAGCGCAAGGAATATCAGCATGCCGAAGCAAAGGGTTAAAAATCCGATAGTAAATATAGATTTTTCGTTTTCTTTTTTGTCGCATGCAAACCTGAAAACAGCCGTACATATACCGAGTGAAATAAGCGGCTGCAAAAGATTTGCCGATTGTGCAACGATATCCGCAACGCCGTAGTCGGAAGTTGACATAACCGACGAATACAACGGTAAAAGCAAAAATACGAGCACCTTCGACAAGAAAGCACCCACTCCCATTATGGAAGTGTTTTTCAAAAGCTTTGTATATTTACTCATTTGACAAAAAATACTCAGGAATTTTCCAAAATGTATTTTGCAACGGCGTCAGGTGTACGCAGTTCGATTACCGCTTCATCGGGTATCGTTACACCGTAAAGATCTTCAATAGTCATGATTATAGTAACGATAGAAAGCGAATCTGCACCGAGATCCTCAATTATATCAGACTCGGGTGTAACCTCGTCTATCTCAACGTCAAGTTCATCTGCAATTATTTCTCTGATCTTATCAATCATACCATACCTCCGAGTTTTTCTTTTATGATACAACATTTTCTTTATTATTTCAAGTCTTTAAAGAAATTTTTTAATTATTTCACATATAAATTCATTTCACATATAATGCTCATACAGACAAAACAGCTGTAATAAAAGCTTGAAAGGAATTTTTTATCTTGAATAAATTCAACTGTATGCTTAACGAACCGTATCCTAAGATAGAGGTAAGTTCCGAAGATAAACAGCTTGCTGAACGAATCTCAAATATTGCATTCGGAAAAGAAGGCGAACTTACTGCGGTTATGCAATACACATATCAATGCGTGTTTTTACCGGAAAGATATGCGTATGTTTCCGACATTTTAGAGTGTATTTCAATTACAGAAATGCGGCACTATGAGATGTTAAACAAGTTGATACTTCTCCTCGGAGGCGATATAAGAGTTGCCGTACGTGACAGAGGGCGGTACGTATACTGGAACGCTTCATATCCCGACTATGTACAAAATACGAAAAAAATGCTGTACACCGATATAAATGCAGAAAAAAGAGCCGTATCCGAATACAATGCGGTTATCGAACGTTCACACGATCTGAAAGTAAACAAACTCTTAAAAAGAATAGTATCAGACGAAGAACACCATATATCTATCCTTACCGATACGTATATTAAGCTGTTTGGAAAATAATTTCACTTTGTAATATTCATCGGCACGGCATACGTGGAAAACCTGACGCCGATGTCCATATCGAAATTATCTATCGCTTTGATAAGACCTACACAACCGACTTGAAAAATATCGTCAAGATTCTCACGCCTTCCGGTAAAACGCTGAACAACGCTCAATACAAGCTTAAGATTACCGTTTATCAGATCTTCTCTTGCTTTTTTATTCCCCTCTTTGATGAGCAAAAGAAGATCTGTTTTTTCTTTTTCAGTGAGTGCTTTGAGCTTTGAAGTGTTCACACCGCATATTTCGACCTTGTTTTTGTACATTCTTTCTTTTCTCCTTTTAACTAACTGTTTTCATCAGTATTATTTGCCGAAAAAGGTAGACTTAAGCAGATCCGTACATTATATTTTCAAACACTTGACTTTTCGAATATGAAATATTATAATAGACACAGTGACACTGTCCTTGGTCGTGGCTCAAAATCAAAATACTACACACTGCCTTTCAGGCAAAACGGAGATCGTTATGATAAAGAAAATCGTTTCTTTTATGCTGTTTATCACCTTTATACTATCGGCACTTTCGCTTTACGGTATAGCAGCCGAAACGGCGTATCCGATTTACGATATAACTCTTGACAGTCAAAAATTACCCGTACAGGTCCCGCCCGGTTCCTATTACGGACAGCGTATAAAAACAACAGTCGGTGTAACTGCGGTGACGTTTTCTATGCCTACCTGGACAAAAACAGACTGCAGTGCGACGATAGGTGTTTTTGAATGGAAAGGAAGTTACGACAAAACGATTCAAGAGAAGGCTCTGTACAGCCGTCATTTTCCGAAGCTTGCCGATAACGCTTCAAACAAACTGGAATTCGATTCTCCTCTTCAGCCCGGTGAATACTTTTTCGCCATATACGAAGCAAGCGACTCCGTCGGTATATGGCGTTTTCCTATGACGAGATCGCAAGGTTTTACATATATGAACGGAAGCGAGGAAAAATACGACCTTGCAATAACGCTTTTCACAGCAGAAAAAACGGAAAATCCCGTAGAGCCTTGCAACAGTGTTTTAGAGGTATCTGGTGATGCACCTGCATACGATCAACTTAAAGTTGATCCGTCACACCCGACAGTTGTACGTGATGCTTATTCAGATACCTGGGTAGTAACGGACGGACTCGGACGTGAGATATCAGCATCGGCAACCGATACGGTAAGGAATGGTAAAACAGTAGGCCTGTTTTATTGGTCCTGGCATAACGACCTTGCATCGGGTGAACCGCTGAACGTAAACGATTTTATCCTTCAATATCCGGAGGCTAAAAATAACTATAATCATAAAGCGTGGCCAAGAACGAATACGGCATATTTCTGGAATGAGCCTGTGTTCGGATATTATCGCACTACCGACAGATGGGTGCTTCGCAAGCATGCGGAAATGCTTGCTTCTGCAGGTGTTGACGTCATATTTTTCGATAATACAAACGGAAGCTTTACGTGGCGTTCGAGCTATTCGGTAATATTTGATGTGTTTAAGGAAGCGTACGACGATGGTGTAAACGTACCTAAAATATCTTTTCTTTTGCCTTTTGCCGGAACTTCCGATTCTGCAAAACAGCTCCGTGAAATATATCTTGATATATACCGTGACGGAAGATACAGAGAGCTTTGGTTCTATCTTGATAATAAGCCCATGCTTATGGCACATACAAGCGGACTTGAAACAACAAATTTAGACAAAGAGATAAGAAGATTCTTTACGTTCCGTTCCGGTCAACCCGAATACAGCGGTCACAATAACTCGGTGGGAAAATGGGGTTGGCTGTCTGTTTATCCACAGGACGTATACTATGCAAAATCTGCCGACGTGCGCCGTGGAAATCCCGAGCAGATCACTGTCGGTGTTGCACAAAATTCCTCAGTTGATACGGGACTTTCCGCTATGAACGGTGTAAATATCAGGGGAAGATCGTATACCTCAAAAGACGTTTTTTCACATTTACAAGAAGAAAACTCCTCTCTTTACGGATATAATTTTTCCGAACAATGGGAATATGCTCTTGAAGTAGACCCCTCTTTCGTATTTATAACGGGATGGAATGAGTGGACAGCAGGCAGACAAAAAAACTGGAACGGTGTAAACAATGCATTCCCCGATCAATTCAATGACGAATATTCACGTGATATTGAACCTACAAAGGGGCCGCTTAAAGATCACTACTACTATCAAATGGTATCATACATCCGCAAATATAAAGGCTCACGTGCATTACCCGAAGCAACCGATAAAACTACCGTAAATATGGCTGACTTATCCGCATGGAACAGCGTAGGTCCGTATTACGTTGCATACAAGGATAATATTGAAGACAGAAATTCAAAGGGGTACGGATCACTTTCATATACAGATGAATCCGGGCGTAACGATATTACAGGTGCAAAGATAGCGCGCGATAACGACTATATATACATCTATATAGAGTGTGCTGAAGCTGTAACACAACCTTCCGAAAACTGGATGACTGTATATCTTGACACCGTGCAAAACGGTCTTGACGGTTGGGAATCGTTCGACTATGTAATAAACAAAAAAACTCCCGTTGATAATACCGTAACCGTTGAGCGCTTTACAGGCAACGGGTATGAAACGGAAGCAGTCGGTGACGGTGAATTTGTTATTACAGGAAATACTTTACAAATAAAGGTAAAACGTACCGATATCGGTATCATGAGTGATAATTTTACATTAAATTTCAAGATCACTGATAACGTTTCTCTAAACGGTGATATTATGAATTTCTACACTTCCGGCGACGTTGCACCGACAGGAAGATTCAAGTACAGCTATATCAGCACCGGCGATTACACGGTAAGTACAGACACCGCAAGTGAGTTGCAATCAGATGAAAACAATAAAAAATCACCAAAAACTATCCTCATCGCGAGCGTATCTGCATCTGTAGTTATTATCGCTGTAGCAATAGTTGTATTCACTAAAAAACAAAAATCATAACTTGTTAGAGTTGTTTGTGATTTATTTACAAACAACTCTTTTTTATCAAAAAATTGACTATGTTTATATTTATTTTTGCATAAATTATTGACAACGGACGGTAAGTGTGATATAAAGAAGTGTATACATATTTTTTTTAGATGTTATTTTTATTATGTGAGGTGTAAAATGGGAAAATTAAAACGCTACAATACGTATCAATCAGTCGAATTTACTGACTTGAAAGAACTTTTGAATACCGCTGCTTCGAAATACGGCAACTCTGTAGCCTTTAGAGAAATGGACAAGTACAGAAATTTTATCGACCGCACTTTTTTACAAACTAAAGATGAAGTTAATGCCCTTGGTACTAAGCTTTTGGTTGAGGGATACGAAAATTGCCATGTTGCAATAATGTCCGAAAACAGATACGCTTGGGTACTGTCGTATTTAACAGTTATCAACGGTATAGGTGTTGCTGTTCCTTTGGATAAAGAATTGCTTGACTCAGACGTTGCCTTGCAAGTTACTCGTTCCGATTGCGAGATCATAATCTGTTCGAAGACTTATCTGCCTATGATGCAGAGAGTAAAAGAACGTTGCCCGAGTGTAAAAAAGATAATCAGTATGGACAAGTCGAAAGATCCCGAAATACCTTACATATTTGATTTGGTAGATGATGGTGCCGAACTTATGCGAAAAAACCGTGCGTATGTTGATAAAAAGATCAATCCCGATGCGCTGACCGAAATCATCTTCACATCAGGCACAACGGGTGCTAATAAAGGCGTTATGCTCACGCACAAAAACATCTGCCATGTACTGTACGGTGCTTTTTCGCTGATAAAGACTAAAAAAGTCAATATGTCCGTACTTCCGATAAGCCATTCATTTGAATGTTCATGCCACATCTTAGGAACACTTTACGCAGGTATTATGCTCTGCTTCTGCGAAAACCTCCGCTACGTTTCCGACAGACTTCAGACGTACAAGCCCGATATGGTTCTTATGGTTCCCCTTATGCTCGAAACGGTACAAAAGCAGATCATTTCAGAAATGAAACGCAGAAAGCTTTACAACCACTACAAGGCGGGAGTTTTCTGGAGCGGTATACTCAGAAAATTCGGAATTGATTTAAGAAGAAAGCTTTTTGAATCCATTCTCGTATCACTTGGCGGCAATCTTGAACAGGTCGTTTGCGGCGGTGCGCCTTTGAAGCAGGAAACGGTGAAATTTTACGATCAGATAGGTATAACGGTCATAAACGGATACGGTATTTCGGAATGTGCACCACTTCTTTCCGCCAACTCTACCGAATGGCAGATCGACGGTTCTGTCGGATTGCCGATACCGGGTACGGATATTAGGATCTCCAAGCCTGATGACGAAGGAATCGGAGAGATACACGCCAAAGGTCCCAACGTATTTATGGGTTATTACAAGGATACGGAGTCAACAAAAGCTACATTTACAGATGACGGCTGGTTTGATACAGGCGACCTCGGTTATCTTGATAAAAACGGTATACTCTATATAACGGGACGTAAGAAGAACCTCATTATCTTCGCAAACGGCAAAAACGTTTCCCCTGAAGAAATCGAAGAACATATCGAACATGATCTTGAATACGTAAAAGAGGTCGTTGTATATCCCGATGATGAAATGTCGAGAGGAAATCCGATAATCTGTGCTGCCATCTTCCCCGACTTTACCTGGATGGAAGAACACGGAGTTACTGACGTTGAAGAAAAGATCAACGAAGATATAAAAAAGGTAAACCAGAGCCTTCCCGGCTACAAAAAAGTCAGCAGGGTTGTTGTTCGTGATACTGAATTTGAAAAAACTACCACGAAGAAAATAAAAAGAGCGAAAGTTCTTAACAATTAATCTGTATATTTATGCCCTATAGTGTGATATAATAATTTGTATTTTATTTTAAAGGAGTTAACAAATGCTTGAACTTATCAGAAACACCATTACAGAATATGTTGATATTGACCCTTCCGCTATAACACCGGAAACAAGATTTATTGACGATCTCAATCTTAACTCGTACGAGCTTATTTCCATTGTCGGAAACCTTGAAGGTGAATTTGGAATAAGCATTCCCGATAATGAACTTCACAATCTGCTCACGGTTGCAGACCTTATGGAGTTCCTCAAAGATAAAGTTGACTGAGAGGGCACAAATGGAAGGATATATTCGTTTTGAAAACGTAAAAAAAGTGTACCGCATGGGCGAGGTCGAGATCCAAGCACTTTCCGGCGTTGATTTTTCCATCAACAAAGGCGAATTTGTTATCGTACTCGGTGCCAGCGGTGCAGGAAAAAGTACGATACTCAACATTCTCGGCGGTATGGATACAGCAACGTCCGGCAAAGTATACGTTGACAACGAAGATGTGAGCCAATTCAAGGGTAAAAAGCTTATATCTTACAGAAGATATGACGTTGGTTTCGTATTCCAGTTCTATAACCTCGTACCTAACCTTACGGCTCTTGAAAACGTTGAACTTGCAACACAGATATGCAAAGATCCGCTTGACACGGTAACTGTTATGAAAGACGTCGGTCTTGAAGATCGTATGAAAAACTTCCCTTCACAGCTTTCCGGCGGTGAGCAGCAGCGTGTTTCAATAGCACGTGCACTTGCAAAGAATCCGAAGCTTCTGCTTTGTGACGAACCTACAGGTGCACTTGACTATAAAACGGGTAAAGCCATCCTCAAGCTTTTGCAGGATACTGCCCGCAAGAGCGGTATGACGGTCGTCATCATAACGCATAACATAGCACTTGCCGATATCGGTGACCGTGTCATCCGTGTAAAGAGCGGTAAGATTGAATCAATAACAGTAAATGACAACCCTATGGACGTTGAAAAGGTAGAGTGGTAAGATGAGTAGATCAGCTATCAAAGATACTCTCCGTGAAGGCACGCGTTCTTTAAACAGATTTATTTCAATACTGTTGATTATTATGATCGGTGTTGCTTTCTTCGTAGGTATCAAATCTACGGCTCCCAGTATGAAGCATACGGCAGATCTTTATTACAAGCAATGTAATCTGCCCGACTTACGTGTCGTTTCAACATTGGGACTCGTACAGGATGATATTGACGCAATTGCCGCTTTACCTCAGGTAGAAGCGGTACAGCCGGGATATTTCACTGATGTCGTTGCTTTTACGGGTTCCGCTGAATTCGTTTTCAGAGTTCACAGTATGCCGAAACCGATAAGTGAAACAGAACAGGCTGAAGACATAATAAACAAGGTAGTTCTCAAAGAAGGACGCCTTCCCCTTTATTCAGGTGAGTGTGTTATAGAAGCACCCAGTGCAACTCTCGCACATGGGTATATGGTCGGTGATTACATTTCACTTGATTCGGGTACTCCTACCCCTATCACAGATACACTTACAGCAAACGCATTCGAAATAGTCGGCATCGTAGAATCTCCCTTCTATATGTCGATCGAAAAAGGTACTTCCGAGATCGGTTCGGGTTCCGTTCAGTTCTTTATGTACCTTCTTCAGGATGATTTTGTAAACTACACATCTGAGAATCCTTACTTTATTGAAGCTGCAATAAAGTTTAAAGATTCCGATAATTATCCCGCATACAGCAAAGAGTACGAAAAGTACATAACGGATGCTTCCGCTCCTTTGGAAAACCTCGGTATCGAAAGGAGCGAGATCCGTCTTGAAAATATCAAGAAGATGGCTTACGACGAGATAGCAAAAGAAGAGGCAAAACTTCTTTCTGAGGAAGCAAACTATAAGTCTGAACTTGCAAAGGCTGAAGCACAGCTTAACGCAGGTCTTACACAGATTCGCCAAGGCGAAACAGAGCTTTCTTTAAGCTCCGGTTATTATGCCGAAAAAATTGCTGAAGGTGAAAAGCAGATCGCTGATGCTGAGATACAGATAGCAGAAGGTAAAGCTCAGATAGCAGAAGGCGAAAAACAGCTCGTTGATGCACGTAAGCAGTACGATCAGATCATGTATGAAAACAGTGGTCTTCTTGCCGATTACGACAATATTTTATCGGAGTTGAATTCCGCTATCGAAAGATACGAAACCTTGAAAAAAGGTCTTGAAGACACTATAAACGATCCCACCGCAGATCCCGTTTCAAAGGGTGTTGCACAGATGACTTTGAATAACATTCAGTCAACTGAAGAATGGGAAACGGTTCAGGAGCTTCAGGAAAAATTCAACAGCATAAAAGATGCAAGAAAAGCTATCGACGTCATGATAGACAAAGTTAACGACGAGATAGTTAACGCAGAACGTACGATAATAGACAGTAAAGCTCAACTTGCCAAAGGTGAAGCCGAATATGCAGCCGGCGTTGCTTATCTTGCAGAACAGAAAAAACTTTTTGCCGATTCCATTGAAAGTGCTGAAATTCAGCTTTCAAAAGGTCAGAACGAATATGATTTAGGTCTTGCTGAATTCAATGCAAAAAAAGCTGAATACGATCCGTTGTTCGAAGACGGCAAGATGCAGATATACGATGCTAAATCGCAGATAGAGCTTATTGAAAATCCGACTTGGCTGAAGCTTGACAGAAATATGATCTATAGCTACGTTGCATATGGCTCAACTGCCGATCAGATGAATGCCATAGCACAGCTCTTCCCTGTTTTCTTCTTCCTCGTTGCCATCCTCGTTTGCCTTACAACAATGACACGTATGGTTGACGATCAGCGCGGTGTTATGGGTGCATACAAAGCGCTCGGTTATTCCGATGCTTCAATATTTGCAAAATACGCGATGTACGGTGCTACTGCCAGCCTTATAGGAAGTGTCGTAGGTGCTGTGATCGGTATCAAACTCATTCCGCAGGTTATTTTTAATTCTTATAAAATGATGTACGTTATGCCTTCTCTCACAAGCAAAACAGAGCTTGGCATAATCATTTCATCAATCGTTATCGGTATCGGCGTTACGGTGCTTGCTGCATATTTCGCTTGCAGAAAAGAGCTTAACTCTTGTGCAGCTCAGCTTCTGCGTCCGAAATCTCCCAAAGCAGGTAAGCCCATATTCCTTGAAAAAATACCATTTATCTGGAAGAGATTTTCTTTCTCAAGCAAGGTTACTTGCCGTAACATATTCCGTTACAAAAAGAAATTCTTTATGACTGTTTTCGGTATTATGGGATGTACTGCGCTTATGCTTGCAGGCTTCGGTCTCAGCGACTCCATCAGTAACATTGTTCCCAACCAGTTCCAGACGATATTCCGCTACAGCATTTCCGCAGATATAAAGGAAGATGCAACAAGCGCACAGCTTCACGCACTTTATGATTACATTGATCCTGCTGTAAACGAAAACGTTGAGTCTTATACAACTGTATATTCGCTTAATTCCTCGTTCGATTCCGACAATGCCTCGATCACCGGAATTAATCTTATGACAGTTCCCAATTCGTCGCGTGATGTTTTTGCCGATTTTATTCTTTTGCGCGATCGTATTTCACAGAAGACCATTGAAATTCCCGAAGAAGGTGTTATTATTGGTGAAAAGCTTGCCGACGAGCTTGGTGTCGGTGTCGGCGATTACGTTAAGGTAAGCTACACAACGGATAACTCTGCTTTAAGTGCGGCGGGACTTTC
>JAZOSS010000069.1:0-22695 GCA_045657205.1 Eubacteriales bacterium | reverse complement strand
AGCAAAAGATAAGCCAACCGCTTTAGCGGTAGCTTGAGACCGCTTGCGGTTGGCAGATCTTTCGGTGGGCTTTCAGCCCCGCCAGTAACATGCCCTTATAGGGCTGAGCAAGCCACCGGCTTAGCCGGTGGTTATGACTATACAATAAAAAAGCTCCGTGTATGGCAAACGGAGCTTTGTTTTATTACTTTCTGATTCCGAGCTTGTCGATTATAGCGCGGTATCTTTCGATATCTTTCTTCTGGAGGTAGCCGAGAAGGTTTCTTCTCTGACCAACCATTTTAAGAAGACCGCGTCTTGAGTGGTGGTCGTTCTTGTTTGTCTTGAGGTGCTCGTTAAGTGAGTTTATTCTCGTTGTAAGAATAGCGATCTGTACTTCGGGGGAACCTGTGTCTGTTTCGTGGAGTTTGTATGCGGATATGATATCCTGCTTCTGATCTTTAAGCATTGTTTAATCACCTTTCAAATAAATAAATTCGAAATACAAGGAATACGGCGGGTGAAACGCACCTTTGGCAAGTGCCTTATTCCCGTAAGCCGTGTATTCGTATACGCCATACCAAGATACATTATATCACACGGTTTGATTTTTGTAAAGGGGTTTTGTGAAAAATTATTTCGCCTTTGAAAAATATTAATTTAACATTAATAATTTTTTATTGAATGTTCGGGAGGGTTTGTGATAAAATACAATAATGGAGGGGTTTGGTGTATAGCAGTTAATTTTGCACACAAACGGCGGTTTTGTGTGTAAAATTAAATGTTATGCACAATCTTCTTCAAATACTATTTAAAGGAGCATAAAATGTTCGAAAATTTCAAAACTTTCAGTTATGAGCTTGCAGGCCGTCCTCTCGTTATCGAAACGGGTAAAATGGCAGGTCTTGCAAACGGTTCTTGTTTGGTAAGATACGGGGATACTTCTATCCTTGCGTGCGCTACTGCATCCGCAAAGCCCCGTGACGGAATTGATTTTCTTCCCCTTTCCGTTGATTTTGAGGAAAGACTTTATTCTGTAGGAAGAATCCCCGGCGGTTATTTCAGACGTGAGGGCAAGCCCACGGAAAAGGCAATTCTTACCTCCCGTGTTATTGACAGACCTATCCGTCCTTTGTTCCCGAAGGATCTCCGCAACGACGTAAACCTTTCTTTGACGGTTTTGAGCGTTGATCACGACTGCTCACCCGAAATTGCCGCAATGATCGGTGCATCCGTTGCACTTTCCATTTCCGATATTCCGTGGAACGGACCTATCGGCGGTGTGTTCGTAGGTATGGTAGGCAATCAGTTCATCATCAACCCCACAGCAGCACAGAGAGAGGAAAGCACACTTGAGCTTACCGTTGCCGGAAGCGCAAAGAAGGTAGTTATGATAGAAGCAGGCGCTAAGGAAATATCCGACGAGGATATGTTCGCCGCTATCCTTCTTGCACATGAAGAGATCAAAAAGCTTTGTGCGTTCATCGAAAGCATCGTTGCCGAAGCCGGCAAGCCCAAGTTCGAATATGAACAGCACGACGTCGATCACGATCTTTACGACGCTATTGAAGCGTTCTGCATCGAAGACATAAAGAAAGCTCTCGACACGGACGACAAAAAGGTACGTGATGCGGCTCTCAACGTAATAACAAACGCAGTATACGAAAAGTTTGACGAAGCATATCCCGACTCCCACGCAATGATGGACGAGTGCATTTACAAGCTCCAGAAGTTCGTTGTACGCCGTTGGCTCCTTGACGACGGCAAGCGTGTTGACGGCCGCCGCCTTGACGAGATCCGTCCTTTGAACGCAGAAGTAAAGCTTCTTCCCCGCGTACACGGAAGCGGTATGTTCACAAGAGGACAGACACAGGTCCTTACTATTGCAACGCTCGGTTCTATCAGCGACATGCAGATACTTGACGGTATCGACGAAGAAGAATCAAAGAGATATATGCACCACTACAATATGCCCGGTTATTCCGTAGGCGATGCAAAATCGTCAAGAAGCCCCGGCAGACGTGAGATCGGACACGGTGCTCTTGCTGAAAGATCACTCGTTCCCGTTCTTCCCTCCGTTGAAGAGTTCCCCTACTCCATAAGACTTGTTTCCGAGGTTATTTCCTCCAACGGTTCGACATCACAGGCATCCGTCTGCGGTTCAACCCTTGCACTTATGGATGCAGGCGTTCCGATAAAGGCTCCCGTTGCGGGTATTTCCTGCGGTCTTATCACCGAAGGCGACAGATGGATGACGATGATCGACATCCAGGGCCTTGAAGACTTCTTTGGCGATATGGACTTCAAGGTTGCAGGTACTCACAAGGGTATCACGTCCATTCAGATGGACCTCAAGATCGACGGTCTTACACCCGAAATAATCAGAGAGGCACTCGCTACGACTCACAAGGGCAGAGATTATATCATAGACGAGATCATACTCAAGGCTATCGAAAGACCCCGTGACGAGGTTTCCGAATACGCTCCCAAGATGATATCAATGCAGATCAACCCCGACAAGATCCGTGAGGTTATCGGTTCAGGCGGTAAGACGATCCAGAAGATAACAGGCGAAACGGGTGCGAAGATCGACATCGAAGACGACGGCTCCGTATTTATCCTTGCCGTAAACAAGGCAAGCTGTGATGCGGCTAAGGCGATGATCGACGCTATCGTATTTGAACCCGAAGTAGGCTGCTGCTACACGGGTACCGTAACGAGAATAATTCCTATCGGTGCATTCGTTGAAATAGCTCCCGGTAAGGAAGGACTCGTTCATATCTCCAAGCTTGACAACAAGCGCACAGAAAAGGTTGAGGACGTTGTCGCTGTAGGTGATACGGTAACTGTCAAGTTCCTCGGAACGGACGACAGAGGCAGACTCAATCTTTCAAGAAAAGATGCGCTTCCTAAGGTAAACGTAAAATAAAATAATTGCAAAATAATTAAAAGTGTCTAAAAAAAGCTTTCAAAGACGGCGTGCCGCTATGAATAACAAAGCCTACAGAAAGGCTTTCGGCGGCACGTCTGTCGCAACCACGGTAATTATCGTTTTACTCGTGCTTATAATCGTTACTCTTTGCGCTGTGATCGCACGCGATATGTCAAACGACAGAAAGACGGATGTTGACACGTCTGCCGTCACGACGGAAAAAACGACCGTTACGGAAAAAGAGGATACAGAAACGCAGGCAGTGCTTGATATCTCACGCTATGACGTTATCAAATGCTCTGAAAGTGAGCTTACGCAAGGCCCTCTTGTGCTTGTAAACAGAGAAAACGCGTACGCTTTTTCCGACAGCGTATCTTTGGTCAATCTTTTCAATAACAAGGATCGCAGATATAGCGTTGCAGGCTCGGAAATAACATTGCAAAGAGATGCTTTTCTTGCTTTGGGCAAGCTTACCGAAGCGTTTTATTCGGAAACGTCGCTTGAAATAATCCAGGTGACGGCAGGATACCGCACGAAACAACAGCAGGAGGATTTTTATAACTCCATGGTGTCGTCCGATGAAGACAGCGGATATTTTGAATTTGCGGGATATTCCGACCATCATACCGGCTATGCGTTTGACGTAAAGCTGTATCTTGACGACGGTACTTCGCTTTCGTATGCAAAAAATGCAAAAGAGTACGCACCGTTTATAGTTGATAATTACCATAAATACGGATTTATAATGAGGTATCCCGGTGATAAGACCGAGTATACGGGCATTATATCCGAGGGCAACCACTTCAGATACGTCGGTATGCCCCATTCCGTGTATATGCACGAGAATGATCTGTGCCTTGAGGAGTATATTTCATATATCAAAAAGTTCCCCGTAACGTCACCCTTGCAGGTGCTTACGGGAGGTAAAACGTATTACGTTTATTACACACGTAAAACGGGGGACGTAACGGACGTTTACGTTCCGAATTTTGCGGAATATACCGTATCGGGCAATAACACCGACGGATTTATCGTAACTTATTGCGAATAATATTTTTCCGTTTCGCATATGACGTGTTTACGCAGCCTCAGCGTTACAGGTACGTTCAGAAAGATCAGCACGCAGGTGAAAAAATCCGTGAGCTGCCAGACGTATTCCGTGCATACGGATGAGCCTATGAATATGCAAACACAGTATACGAAAAGATAAAGCTTTGAAAAAAACTTGTTTTTTGATATGTATTCGATGCACCTGACACCGTAATACGACCAGCATATAAGAGTTGCAAAAGCAAAAAACACAACGCAAAGCGAAATTATATGGCGTGCCGTATCACCTAAAAAATATCCGTATGCGCTGTTTGTTATTGCTATTCCGTCGTAAACGTCGGAAACGGTGATATTTGGATATGCAATAAGTATGACGAAAGCCGAAACGGAGCACATTACGACCGTGTCGGCGAAAACCTCAAACATCCCCAAAAAGCCTTGTTCTACAGGGCTTTTTGTATTTGATGCGCCGTGCGAAATGGCAGACGTACCTGCCCCTGCCTCGTGCGACAGCGCACTTTTTGCAACACCGTGCTTTATCGCACACGCTACGGAATACCCGCCGATTCCTGCCGATGCGCTGTCAAGACCGAAGGCACAAGAAAAAATGTTCTTTATAACACCGGGAACGGCGGATACGTTTGAAATGATTATAAAAAGCGAAAAAATCATAAAAACGGACGTCATAACGGGGATAGATGCCATTGTAAAACGGCTTATGCTCTTTATTCCGCCGATTATGATAACACCGCACAAAACGGCAAGCACACCGCCCGTTACGTACGTCGGTATTCCGTAGGTTGAAACGGCACGCGATGCCGAATTTGACTGTATGATACAGCCCGATGCAAGCGAGGAGGCAATACATAAAATACAGAAAAAATACGAAAGCGTTTTCGATTTTGCCCCGAAAAATATGTAGTACATAGGACCGCCGACGCGCTTTCCGTTTTCATCCTTGCCGAACCTTACTGCAAGCACCGTTTCGGCGTATTTCAAGCCGAGGGAAAAAACGGCACTCACCCACATCCAGAAAACGGCACCTGCACCGCCGACGGATATTGCCACGGCAACGCCGACGATGTTGCCGACACCGAGAGTGCCTGCTAAAGCAACACTCAAAGCCGCAAGCGGAGATATACCGTCGGAGGAGCTTTTTTTAAAAAGTGAGCCGACGGCTTTTTTTATGCGTGAAGGCTTCAGAAGACGCGTTATAAAAAGGAAATATCCGCCGCAAAGCACGGTTATAAGCGGAAGTAAGGGAAGAATTATACGATCGTTTATAAAAGACAAAAAAACACCACCGATAGAATATTATTCACTCGGCGGTGTTTTAATGCTTTTTAATTATTATTTGTTGTATTTAGCGATTTCAGAGGTGATGCTTTCTGCTTTTTCTTTGTAAGCTTTCAGCTTTGCACGTTCGCCGTCAACGACTGCCGCAGGTGCTTTCGCAACGAAGCCTTCGTTTGACAGCTTCTTTTCAAGGCGGTCTATCTCACCCTGTGTCTTTACAAGCTCGCCTTCAAGACGTGCCTTTTCCTTTTCAAAGTCAACGACTTCGGACAAGGGAATGTAAATTGCACAGTCGTCCGTGATTATGGAAACGGCATCTTCACCCGTGTATTCATCCGTGTAAACGACTTCGGAAGCTGATGCAAGTCTTGTGAAGAAGCCCGACGTCGTTTCGTTGAACGCATCGTGTTTTTCGCTCTTTATGAATACCGTAGCCTTCTTTGACGGAGGTACGTTCATTTCCGCACGTCTGTTTCTTACAGCCTTAACAGCGGCAATAAGTGACTGCATACGCGATTCATCCTCGGGGAAGTCAAGTGACGGTGTGTATTCGGGATAAGCGGATATCATAATGCTTTCGTCCGTGTGGGGAAGTGCCTGGTAAAGCTCTTCCGTGATGAACGGCATAAACGGATGCAACAGCTTGAGAGCTGAGGTAAGAACGTAAGCGATGACGTTCTGAGCTACGAGGTTATCCTTGCTGCCCTTGTCGTTGAAGCGGGGCTTCAGAAGCTCAATGTACCAGTCGCAGAAGTTGTCCCAGATAAAGTCGTAAAGCTTTGAAAGGGCAACGCCAAGCTCAAACGATTCAAGGTTTGCAGATACTTCCTTCGTAAGTCTGTTGAGCTTTGAAAGTATCCATTTGTCCTCAATTCTGAGTTCGGACTTTTCGGGAAGCTCGATCTTTTCAATGTCAAGATTCATAAGAACGAAACGTGCAGCGTTCCATATCTTGTTTGAGAAGTTACGGGACGCTTCGATTTTTTCATCCGAGAAACGCATATCGTTTCCGGGTGAGTTACCGGTAGCAAGCGCAAAACGGAGCGCGTCCGCACCGTATTTGTCGATTATCTGCAAGGGATCTATACCGTTTCCGAGAGATTTCGACATCTTTCTGCCCTGCGCGTCTCTTACAAGACCGTGGATAAATACGTGCTTGAACGGTATTTCGTTCATATGCTCCATAGCGGAGAATATCATTCTCGATACCCAGAAGGTGATGATATCGTAACCCGTTACGAGAACGTCTGTCGGGTAGTATTTTTCAAGATCGGGCGTTTTGTCGGGCCAGCCGAGCGTTGAGAACGGCCAGAGTGCGGAGGAGAACCACGTGTCAAGCACGTCTTCGTCCTGATGAACTGCGCCGCCGCATTCGGGACAAACGTCTATATCAGTCTTTGATACCGTCATTTTACCGCACTTTTCGCAGTAGAATGCAGGTATTCTGTGTCCCCACCAAAGCTGACGGGAAATGCACCAGTCGTGGAGGTTTTCCATCCAGTTGATGTATATTTTGCTGAATCTGTCGGGTTCGTAGCTTATTCTGCCGTCCTTTACAGCGTCTATTGCAGGCTGTATCATCGGGCCCATTTTTACAAACCACTGGTCTGACGTCAAAGGCTCGACCGTGTCACCGCAGCGGTAACACTTGCCGACGTTGTGATTGTGTGCTTCGACCTTTACGAGATATCCTTCGGCTTCAAGGTCTGCAACGATCTGCTTGCGCGCTTCGTATCTGTCAAGACCTTCGTATTTTCCGCCGTATTCGTTTATCGTTGCATCGTCGTTCATAACCTTGATTATTTCAAGGTCGTGACGCTGACCGACCATAAAGTCGTTCGGGTCGTGTGCAGGCGTTATCTTAACACAGCCCGTACCGAATTCCTTGTCAACGTAGTCGTCGGCAATGATCGGTATTTCTCTGTTTACAAGCGGCAAAATGAGCGTTTTGCCGACGAGATGCGTGTATCTTTCGTCCTCGGGGTTTACCGCAACGGCAGTATCGCCGAGAAGTGTTTCCGGACGTGTCGTGGCGATAGTCAGATATTCATCACTGTCCTTGATGGGGTATCTGATGTGCCAGAAGTGGCCTGCATCCTCGGAATATTCAACCTCGGCATCGGATAAAGCCGTACGGCAGTGAGGACACCAGTTTATTATTCTGTAGCCTCTGTAGATGAGTCCCTTGTCGTAAAGGTTTACGAATACTTCGCGTACGGCGCGGGAAAGTCCCTCGTCCATAGTGAAGCGCAAGCGTGACCAGTCGCAGGAAGCACCGAGCTTCTGAAGCTGACGGATAATGGTAGAGCCGTACTGTGCTTTCCATTCCCATACTCTTTCAAGAAATTTTTCACGGCCGAGGTCGTAACGTGTAAGACCTTCGTTCTTTCTCAAAAATTCCTCAACTTTTATCTGCGTTGCGATACCTGCATGGTCCGTTCCGGGAACCCAAAGGGTGGAAAAGCCCTTCATTCTCTTGTAACGGATGAGAATATCCTGAAGCGTTTCATCAAGGGCGTGGCCCATGTGAAGCTGTCCTGTTACGTTTGGAGGCGGAATAACTATCGTAAATGCAGGCTTGCCGTCATTTACGTCGGGTGTGAAGTAACCGCCGTCACACCAGGCTTTGTAAAGTCTGTCTTCGACCTTACTCGGGTCGTAAGTCTTTTCGATCTCTTTCATTTTGTATATCCTTTCAATTAATTATCGTATATATAGCCTTCTCCAAGTCGATACGCAAAGCGTTTCGACAGGAGAACGGGGACCGCTTTAGCGGTGGATGAGGTGTATTTAATAATTACCTCTCCACAGCCTTCAAATCCTCATAAACCAATCCCAATTTTTTTAAAATATCATCCGTTACAACACGAAAATTTTTTCTTATGCTGTCATTGGAATATCTTAACACGGTAATGCCCCATTTTGCAAGATCTTCATCTCTTTTTCTGTCGGCTTCCTTGTGTTCGGAAGAGGTGTGCTGAATACCGTCGATTTCAATCACTGTTTTGTTTTTTGCAATGTAAAAATCAACAATGTAATTTTCGATATTATGTTGACGTTTTACGCTTAACGGGAGCCGTTTTAAAAAATCATACCATAAATGTTTTTCTTCGGGTGTCATATTTTTACGTAGTTCTCTTGCATTTGATACAAGTTTTTTGTTGTAAGGAATCATATTACACCTCATCCACCGCTAAAGCGGTCCCCCTTCCCCCGCTGGGGAAGGCTAAAAAATCCCCCGTCCGTATTAGGACGAGGGATTCCCGTGATACCACCTAACTTCATACCACGGCGTTACCGTGATACCTTACGCAGCCGAAAAAAGCCGCCGCACATCTTTACGGCTGTGCACCCGTCGGCATCTAATAAGGCTTTGCCCGTTCTTGCCGCCGCTCCGAGACTACCTTCCGAAAAGCTCCATAGGACGTTGCACCTACCCGCCCCTCTCTGAAACAGAGTTTTTTTCGTACTCCTTCTCATCAACGCATTTTATAAACATACGACCATTATACCCGAAAGGCGTGATTTGTCAATACTTCTATTAAAAAGTTTACAATTACTCCTTGCTTTGAGGTTTTTTTCGGAAAAGTTCAAATGTGCAGATGTAAATTTGAATTTACTTTCTGAATTTAAGGACATTTTTTAACGTAGTAGTTGAAAAACCTTTGTTTTTGATGCAAATTGGAAAATACAGATCACATTATCTTTAATGTTTCCTGTGCTATCTATGTCATTAGTTAAACCTTTGTAATTCATTTATATTTGTTCTTGCTGTTTTATTAACGCAAAGGACTTCACTTTGAATAATTTTTTTCGATCTTAAAAACTAATCCACACAAGTTTTAAGTATCCTTATCAGCACTTTATAATCGTCAACCGACAAAATCGATGCTTCTAAAAGTTCCTTGCTGTCAACATTACCCCAATTCAAGTCATATCCCATACGCTTTGCCATAAGGCGGATAAATTCACGGATAGAACGTCCATTGCCTTCTCTGAATGGATGTATGATGTTGAGTTCTGCCATAACATATGCTAAATTATCAAAAATTTTTTCTTCGTCGGTTTCCTTAAGCATACCATTCTCTTTTATTTTAGCAAATACCTTATCAAGTTCTCTGTCAATTAAATTTGGAGGATAAAACATTGTATCAGCTTTACTGATTTGCTCGCGCCTGATTTTTCCGGCAAACGAATAAATATCTTCAAAAATAAACTTGTGTATATTCATAAGATGTGCTTTTGAAAAATTACCCTTAATCGGATTTTTCAAAAGTTCCATTTGCTTGATCAATGTAATTTCTTCCTCAGCGGTTTTAAGCAGTGTATTATCTTTTATATTTAATTTATTTTTCAACACATTACTATCATGATAGCAATAAACAGATCGAGTTGTTGTATAAACATCGTATTTTGAAAACATAGTTATACTTTCTGCATATATTTAAGTTTCAATTCTTCGATTGCGTCCGTATAGCTTACTTTGCCGCTATCAATTCTTTTAAGATTTTTAATACCTTCTTCGCTGACTTTCATATTTTCTACAGCGAATGTACCTCTTAAATTCTTTAAATTGTTTTCAAAATCCTTAGACGCCATATCTGTTTTATTTCTCCAATCCGTATATTTTTCTGATTTGATTCTTGCATCAATGGGTTTCTCTGCATCTTTTGGCAAAAGCCATACACCTGCAATTTTCTTTGCACCGGCAATTCTGCCTTCGTTACACAAAACGGTAATCCTTCTTACAGAAATTCCCCACATTAAACTTGCTTCTTTTATAGTCAGTATATCCATTTCAACACCTCGTTCGTCTATATTATATACCACAAATAGAACGATGTCAATGTTTTTGGTATTAAATTGACCTAAGTTCAAACTGCAAATTTTGAAAATGCGGAGAAAACACGGGATGTGTCGAGCTTTTTTGAGAAAAATAAGGCTTTATGAACCTAAGAAGCTCCGGATAATTTTGACCTTTATTCCGACTCGGTAAAGGTGATGTTGATACTGCCGACGGAGGTGCTTACTTTTAATATTTTATCACCGCCGACTCTGTCGGATACGTTGCAAGAGCCCATATCTTTTCTGCAGGATACGGTATAATCTTCAAGCTTTCCGCAAAGCTTGCCTTTTATGCTTCCGACGTCGCTTGAAAGTGATGTAACACGGCAGTCAAGACTGTCAACATCTATGCTTCCGACGTCCGTTTCCGCATCAAATGATGCAAATTTACAGTTATTTATTTTAACACTTCCGACGTCGGTCTTTGCACAAACGCCTTCCGCGTTTGCGTTTTTGAACGTTACGTTGCCTGCATCGCTTTCAACGTCTATTTTGCCCGAAAGAGTCAGATCTTCAAACGTAAATAGACCTGCATCAAGCTCAGCTTCGATATTCGCTTTCATACCGTCGGGAATGAGCAAGATTACCTTACTTGACGTCGTTACACCGAAGGATACGTGCGGAATAACGTCTTTACATTCGATTTTAAGCACGCCGTCTTTGACTGTGTGTACATACTTACAGAATACGGCATCCTTGTACGTTACGTGTATTTTATCGTCAGATGAAGGCTTTATTTCAACGGATGATGCAAGCACGTCAATATCGATCTTGTTTATTTCCTCGTTTTTGAATGTTTCGCTTGGTAATGTTTCTAAATTATCCTTTTGTGCTTTCACACCGTAAACGGTAAGACCGACACCGCACAAAAACATAACAAGGGCGACTAATAAAACGATAGTTGATCTTTTCATCACTTGTTACCTCCGATTCCTTCAAAAAATGATTTTATCTTGAAAAAATATCCCTTTATCTGCGTAAACGACCATTTTGTAAACTTTATGATCGGCACACAAAGAGCAAGCGCGCAAGCACACATACATATCCCCACACCTACGTAAGATGCCGTATACGTCATAACGTTCGGCAAACCGAAAACGACGACTGAAATACCGCTTACCCACATCATAAGATCAAGCTCCCACATCCATAAGTTTGCACATACGATACAAATTCCGACGATAAGAGCTTTTATAGCATCCCATGCAGTTACTCTTTCATTCGTTGATTCTTCTTTTTCAAAATGTGCATCTTCCAAAACGTGGCGCACGATATCGTCTATACTGCCGAGGGAGCTTACCGCTTCCTCTTCACTCATTCCGCCGTCGCACCTGTCGGCGATTATCTCCTCGTAATATGCAAGAGTTTCTTCTCTTTCTTCCTTTTTTACGTCCTTCAGTGATGCACCGAGGGCTTCAAGAAATTGTTTTTTATTCATCCTTCCCACTCCTCCTTTATATAGTTGTAAGTTTTTTCTATATCTTGCCAGTCTGATAAAAATTCCCGTATTCTTTCACGGCCCGAATCCGTTATCGAGTAATATTTGCGAAGACGGCTGTTGTATTCCGCCGTTCTTGAACTTACGCATCCCGATGCTTCAAGCCGTTTTAATATCGGATAAAGCGTTGATTCGGAAATGTCCATTATCGGTTCGATGTCCTTTATCAGCTTGTATCCGTACGTTTCTTCCTTCAGCATTGAAGCAAGCACGCATATTTCAATGTATCCTCGTTTAAGTTGAATATCCATATAATTACCTCCTGATGCATTATACTATACAACACATAGTATAATTTGTCAAGAGGTATTTGAAAATTTTTAAAAATTTTTCCAAAGCTATTGCCTTTTTGAGAAAAATGTGCAATAATATGAAGAATAATTTTAAAAAAGGAGTTTTTTTGTGTCTAACAGAAGCAGTTTTACAGGTAAAATAGGTTTCGTTTTGGCGGCGGCAGGCTCCGCTGTCGGGCTCGGAAACATATGGCGTTTCCCGTATCTTGCCGCAAAGCACGGCGGCGGTATATTCCTGCTTACGTACGTTATTCTCGCTGTTTCGTTCGGCTTTGCGCTTATGACAGCGGAGATAGCTCTGGGACGTAAAACGGGACTGAGCGCTGTCGGTGCGTTCAAAGCACTTGATAAAAGATTTTCATTTGTCGGATATTTGGCATCTGTCGTTCCGATAATAATCCTCCCTTATTACTGTGTAATAGGCGGATGGGTAATAAAATATCTTTCGGTATTTCTCACCTTTAACGGATCTTCAGCGGCAGCCGACGGATATTTCGGTGATTTTATCGGCGGTGTCGGTGAGCCTCTCGGCTGGTTTGCACTGTATCTCGGACTTACGGCGCTCGTCGTTTTGCTCGGAGTTGAAAAGGGTATCGAAAAGGTAAGCAAAATAATGATGCCCATACTCGTTGCCCTGACACTTTTCATAGCTATATACACTATGACGGCGGACGGCGCGTGGGAAGGCGTTATCTACTACATAAAGCCCGATTTTTCAAAGTTTTCCATAATTACCGTGCTTACAGCTATGGGACAGCTTTTCTATTCGATGTCACTTGCAATGGGTATTATGATAACGTACGGCTCGTATATGAAAAAGGATGTAAATATTGAGTCCTCCGTAAGACAGATAGAGATATTCGACACGGGTATTGCTTTCCTTGCGGGACTTATGATAGTACCCGGAGTATTCGCTTTTTCCGGCGGAAGCGAGGAAGCACTCAACAAGGGTCCCGGACTTATGTTTGTAACTCTTCCTAAGGTCTTTGCATCAATGAAGGGCGGAGAAATAATCGGTTTTGTATTTTTCTTGCTCGTGCTTTTTGCGGCACTTACGTCGTCAATTTCGCTTATGGAAACGGTCGTGTCGATATTTACCGATAAATTCGGTATAAAGAGAAAAACGGCTTGCTTCATCGTTTTGGGCATATGCATCGCACTCGGTATTCCTTCCTCACTCGGTAACGGTATCTGGGGCGGAATAAAGATAATAGGAATGGATTTCCTTACGTTCTTTGATTTTGCAAGTAACAGCGTTCTTATGCCGATAGTTGCACTTGCAACGTGTATATTCATAGGTTACTTCATAAAGCCAAAGGCGATAATCGAAGAAGCGGAGATCGGCGGAGCGTTCAAAGCACGCAAGCTCTTTACGGTAGTAATTAAATACATAGCACCCGTGTGCATCGTTCTGATACTCGGCTTCTCCATATTGGAAGCGTTCGGAATAGTAAAAGTATAAAAACAAAATGCAACCGTACGGTTGCACTAAAACAAAAAGCAAGAATAAAAGTTTTTCCCTTTTATTCTTGCTTTTTATATTGTCAAGTGAGCTTTTTCACCCAATTATAGCTGTTTGCTTTGATGAAAACGGGCAGGCATTTGAACACCTGATCGGCGTTAAGACACGCAATTACGGCAACGGGGTGCCAGTGCCAGAGAAATGCCGCACAGAAGGAAAGAGGCAAAACGATGCACCAGATGGCTACGATATCAAGCTTCAATACGAATTTTGAATCACCGCCGCCACGAACGATACCTGTGTTTGTCGGCATCTGATACGCTGTGCCGATGCACGTTATGCACAGAACGAGCAAAAATCCGTCAGCAAGGCTTGATGCCTCACTTGAAATGTTGTAAAGATTTATTATCGGTGTGCGGAGGATGAAAAGCAAAACGGATGTGGCGAGTCCGACACCGACGTATATGACCTGCAGCGACCTTGAATATTCCTTTATTTTATCAAGGCTTTTGCCTTGTCCGATGCTTTTGCCGATTATGACGGCAGAGGCGGCGGACGAGCCTATCGCCGCAACCTTCAACACCTGGTAAAGCGTGGTTGATACGGAATTTGCCGCTATTGCCGCATCGGACATATGACCGAGAATGACGGTCTGCAAAGCGGTAGAAACCCCGAAAAGTCCGTCGGTAAGAACGAACGGCACGGACGATAGCGCATATTTTTTAAACAGGGGAAGGTCTGTCTTTACCATATCGCCAAAGGATAGCCTCAGGTTCTTTTCTATAAACATAATGTGGATGATAACGAACAAAAGCTCGGCAATTCTTGAAATAAGCGTTGCTGTTGCCGCACCTTTTGCGCCCATCGGCTCAAATCCGAGCTTTCCGAAAATAAGCACGTAGTTCAGTGAGATGTTGACGATAAGAGTAACGACGGAAACACGGAAACCGATCTTTACGCTTTCAACCGAGCGCAGGCAGGCAAGCAGAATGTTCGTTACGGCAAATACGGGATACGTGTATTTGATCACGGAAAGATATTCGACACCCTGCTGTTTTATGATATCTGATTTCGTGAATATTCCGACTGTCTGATACGGGAAAGCGGATGTCAGTATAAACAGTAAAAGTGAAAACAGCACACCGCAAATAAGAGCCGATGCGGCTAAGCTTTTTATCGGCTTCAGCTTTTTTTCGCCCCAGTACTGACTGCCTAAAAGCACGGCGGTGTTGCCGAGGCCGAATATCACCTGCTGAAATATAAACTGAAGCTGATTGCAGGCGGCAGCCCCCGATAAGGCAGGCTCGCTGTAAGCACCGAGCATAATGTTGTCGGCAAGGTTTACGCCGAGGACGATGACGTTGTTTAAAACGAGAACGCCCCAAAGAGATATAAACGTCTTGTAAAAAGACCTTTCTTCAGTAAAAAATGCCATAGCTTACCTTGCGAAGAGCTTTCCGTCTTCAATACGGTCTGCATTGACGGATACGATCTTTCCTTTCAGGCTTTCTTTGCCGAGCATATAAACCTCTGTGAAATCGAGGGCGTGACCGCAAAGCGTACCGTTTTTGTACGTTTCAAAAAGGACGGAAAGCACCTTTTTTTCTTCCGCGTCGCGTGATATAAGACGGAGTGCTTTTTCTTTGCTTATTTTATCGAGATATTCCGCGTGCGCCTTTCTCGTCGGTATATCGAGAGAACCTTGCATTACGGAAGCAGGCGTGCCCGCTCTTTCCGAATACGGGAAAATATGTGCGTGAACAAACGGATAATCCCTTAAAAGGCTTGCCGTGTCTTCAAGCTCTTCATCACCCTCTGTCGGAAAGCCTGCTATTATATCACAGCTGAAACGGAAGTCACTGTTTAAAGACAGTATGTTTTCGATGTTTCTGCGAAGTATCGAAGAATTATATTTGCGTTTCATAAGCGCAAGTATTCTGTCGTTACCGCTTTGAACGGATAAGTGGAAATGACAGCAGAGTTTTTCACACGACAACAGCTCATCTGCTGTATCTTTTCTTAAAAACGACGGATCGAGTGAGCCGAGGCGTATCCGCTTTATATCGGGTATTTCGGCGGCTTCCTTTACAAGCGAGGGCAGATCTGTGTACGATGACGTTTCAATACCCGTGAGAACGACCTCACAAAAACCGTTTGCTGAAAGCTCCCTCACTTCGCTCAGTATGTCTTCTCTGTCACGCGAAACGGACTTGCCGCGTGCGTTTTTTATCGCACAGTACGTGCAAGCACCGTCGCATCCGTCCTGTATTTTGACGTATGCTCTCGTTCTTTCCGTCGATATGCCGTGCATTTTTTCGTAAGGAAGGGACGACGGCTCGGGCGTGCTTACCGCCTTTTCGGCAGTTTTTCCGACGTTGTTTTTTATGTAGTTAAAAAGCTCAAGCTTGTTTCTCGTTCCGCAAACGAACGAAGCGCCTGCTTTTAAATACCGATCGCCGTCAAGCTGTGAAGAACAGCCGCACACGGCTACGAGCGCACCTGACGATACGGCTCTCCGCACGGCTTTAAGCGATTTTCTGTCGCTTTCCGCCGTTACCGTGCAGGTGTTGATAACGTATGCATCACACGGTTTGTTAAAGGGTGTTATGCAAAATCCGTTATCTGAAAAAAGCTTTGCAAGTGCCGATGATTCGTACTGATTTACACGGCAGCCGAGCGTGTATATTCCTATCGTATATGCCATATTTACCTTTTTCCGTACTGTAAAACGTAGTCGCGCCAGACCTTGTAGCCGTTTGCGTTAAAATGTACGCCGTCTCTTGAATATGCGGTGTCTAAATTTCCCGTAGCATCGTCAAAGGGTGTCGTCGTGTCGAGATAAAATATTTTTTCGTTGTCGGCAAATGCGGCAAGCCGTGCGTTTACCTCGTCTATCTTTTCATTTTTAAAGGGGTTTACCTTTTCGGGTGTGTCGGGAATGGAGGACTTTGCCTCTGTAACGTGCATATTCGACTGTATTATGATTATTGCATTCGGCTGAAGCTTCTGTATGGTTGTTATTACCTGCAAATATTTTGATTCTATCCAGGACGTCGAATAGCCTATCTCATTTATACCGAGCAATATGTATATTTTTCCGTAAGTGTATTTTTGCAAAAGCTCTGTCAGATTATAGTCGCCCGTTCCCGTTTCGGCAGGCGAATCGTTGAAGCAGTTTGCTACGTTCATCGACGTTCTTGCAAAATACGTCGCACCTTCGATGTTTCCGTAGCTGTAAAATCCTACCGTGCGGGAATCCCCTATAAAAAGTGCATCCTTGAAATAATCGGGATCGTTTACACGGTCGTTGGGTTCTGTCGGAACATTCGGTTCTGTCGGAATATTTGGTTCTGTCGTAATGGAAGAGGTGATCTCGTCGGGCTTTTCGTCAGAGGGTGAGGTCGTGACGGGGATAAATTCAGTATCATCGGGGAGCTTTTCTGTGTCCTTCACAGGCTCTTTTTCCGTTTGTTCATCCTCTGTCGGAGCATCCGCGTCTGTCATATCGTTTTGCACCGTATCTTTTTCGGTGTCCTCTGTGGGCTGTGATGTGCCGTTATCTTCTTTCAACGATGTGCCGTTATCTTTTTTTGAGTCCTCAGTCGGGGTTGAATCTTCACCGATATCGGTCGTTATATCAGCAGGGAGATTAGTTTCATCATAGTCTAATTTAAAACCGTTTTGCACGTATTCTATTATCGTCGTTATCGGGTTTCCCGGCTTTATGGCAAAAACCACACCCAAAAGTATTGCAAGAACTGCTGCAAGTGAAATAAATACGATGATGAGAGCACGCAGAAGTAAATTTTCCTTGTTTTTTTTCATCCTTTCCTCCTGAAAGTACTTTAAATATAGGACGGAATACGACCGTCCGAACAATAATTATAACACAGCTTTTAAAAATATCAGTTAATTTTATTGGGATTGTTTATTAATAATTATATACCGATCGGCAATTTTAAAAAACAAATTACATTTTGTACACTACAACGCTTTTTAAATTTTGTATAATAATTTTTTGAAAAGGGGTGTTTTTTTGGCAAGTGACAGAATTATTGCAGATGCCGTCATGTCGCCTGTTTTGCGTGATTTCAGAACGTATAAGCTGACAAGCCAGAACAGAACGCAGAAAACGGTCGATGAATACATATGCGATCTGCGTATATTTTTTAAATTTATTATCGCAAACAGACAAGGTCTTCCCGTCTTCGGTGAAGAATTTGAAAAAATACAGCTCAACTGCGTAAACGGTGAGTTTCTTGAAAACGTGCAGGTTACCGAGGTGTACGACTATCAGCTGTATATGCGTCAGGAAAGAGGCATATCGGCACGAAGTTTGGCACGAAAAATGTCGGCTTTGAAAGGCCTTTACAAATATGCGACCGTTGCCGTTCATATATGCAAAAACAATCCCGTAAAGGATATCGAGGGAGCGTTTATCCGAATGTCATCCCCGAAATTTTTAACTCTCGAAGAAAGCGCACACCTGCTTGACGTTATAGCCGCCGACGTAAGATCCTGTACAAGACGGCGTGACTACGCAATGATACTTTTATTTTTGAATACGGGTATGCGTCTTTCTGAGCTCGTTATGATAAATCTTGAGGACTTTGACGGCGAAATGACACGTATAAACGTGCTCGGAAAAGGAAGAAAAGAAAGAGTCGTTTATATAAATCCCGCCTGCAAGGAAGCGATCGTTGATTATCTTGAGGAAAGATGCAACGTCACGTGTATTGAACGCGGTAAGCATCCGCTGTTTTTGTCAACGAGAGAAAAAAGGATATCAAACAACGCCGTGCAGAAACGCGTGGAAAAATATCTTAACGATGCGGGATACGGGTATAAAAATCTGTCAACGCATAAGCTCCGCCACACGGCGGCAACGCTTATGTACAGAGAAGGTGGAGTTGACGTAAGAGTTTTGCAGGAGATACTCGGACACGAACAGCTCAATACGACTCAGATATACACGCACGTCGTAAACGAGGACGTGGAAAGGGCAACAAAGCAGAATCCGCTTTCGGGATATAAACCGAAAAAAGCGGAATGATATTCAGTTATCCGTCATTAAATTATCACAATCAGAAGTTAAAATAGTTACATCCGGGAAAGAGGTGCTTTATGTATAAATTACTTATCGTTGACGACGAGGACAAGATCCGTGAGCTTATAAAAAAATACGCTGAATTTGAAGGATACGAAACGGATGAAGCCTCCGACGGCATGCAGGCTGTCGAAAAATGTAAAAAAGAAGACTACGACCTTATAATAATGGATATAATGATGCCGTTCCTTGACGGATTTTCAGCATCAAAAGAAATAAGAAAAAGAAAAAATACACCCGTCATAATGCTTTCGGCACGCGGCGAGGAGTACGACAGAATACACGGCTTTGAAGTGGGAGCGGACGATTACGTCGTAAAGCCCTTTTCACCGAAGGAGTTGATGATGCGTGTCGCCGCCGTTATCGGAAGAACGAAGAAAAATGCCGATGCCATAGACAAAGAAATAGTTACCCTCGACGGTCTTACCGTGGATTTTACCGCAAGACGCGTTCTGGTTGACGGAAAAAAAGCGGAAATGACACCGAAAGAATACGACCTTTTGTTCTATCTTGTAAGAAACAGGGGCATTGCCTTGACGCGTGAAAGACTCATAACAGAGGTGTGGGGATACGACTTCTACGGTGACGACAGAACGCTTGATACTCATATAAAGCTCTTGCGTAAGAGTCTCGGCGATTATGCACGTTTTATCGTCACACTGCGCGGCGTCGATTATCGATTTGAGGGCTGACGATGGTATCCGAAAGAAAAACTCCGAAAAAACAAGGCAAGATAAGAACAAAAATAATCGTATATACTTTGGCGTTTGCCGCAATGCTTTTATTGACCGTCTGGATATTTCAGGTGCTTTTGATAGATTTTTTTTACGAAATGACAGTCCATAAAGAGATAATAAATGCATCACAGACGGTAAAAGAAAATATAAATTCCGAAAATATAGAAGATACCGTGGAGATGCTTTCGGGTAAAGAATCGGTCGATATAAAGGTGCTTTTTGAAGGTGGCGGCGTGTTGAATTATATACAGAACGTATCCTACGGCAGTATCCTTAAAAATGACGAAACGGTACGCTATTACATTTATAAAACGGAAGAAGAGGGCGGGGAATATTACGGACGCCATACTGAAAAGGTACAAGTTCCCGATATAGACCCCCCGCTTTTCGGACGGCATGATAAAAATGAAATGTTCGTTACGGCAGAGAAGGTGCAAAGCCTTATCTACAGCGTATCGGCTGTTATGAATAACGGAAAAAAAGCGTATATAATGGTCAGCGCAAAGCTCGATCCAGTCGATTCAACGATAAAAACGATAACAAGCCAGCTCACGGTGATGAGCGTTATTTTTATAATAATAGCGACTTTCGGAGGTCTTTATATTTCAAGGAAACTCTCAACGCCCATAGTCAGGATAAACGAATCGGCAAAAAAGCTTGCCGACGGTGATTACGGTGCTGACTTCAACGGTGACGGCTTCAAGGAAACGGAGGAGCTTTCCGACACGCTTAACTACGCCGCAGGAGAGCTTTCAAAGGTTGACGGATTGAGACGTGAGCTTGTTGCAAACGTCTCCCACGACCTGCGGACACCTCTTACGATGATAATGGGCTACGGTGAGGTAATGCGCGATATACCGGGAGAAAATACGCCTGAAAACGTGCAGGTGATAATCGACGAGGCGGAGCATCTTCGCAGACTCGTAAACGATATCCTCTCACTTTCCAAAATAGAATCGGGAATGGATTCTCTCAATAAGGAAGAATTTGACATCACAGAGTCAATAGTTGAGATAGTATCGAGATATTCAAAAATGAAAGCCGCAGAAGGATACGAAATAGTTTTCAAATACGAAGAAAATGTAACCGTAAACGCTGACGAGCTTAAAATATCGCAGGCAGTCTGCAACCTTGTAAATAATGCCATAAACCACACGGGAGATGATAAACGTGTGACGGTAAGACAGATAAAAAGAGAAAATACGGTTCGCATTGAGGTCGTGGATACGGGATGCGGAATACAGAAGGAAAATTTGAAAAATATCTGGGACAGATACAATAAGGAAAATAAAGCTCATAAGCGTTCAAGCATCGGCACGGGACTCGGTCTTTCGATAGTCAAAGGCGTAATTGAGCTTCACGGCGGTACGTACGGCGTTGAAAGCTGTGAGGGCAAAGGCTCAGTTTTCTGGTTTGAAATTGAGACGTGATCTTGAATTTCACAAACGCCGTAAAGGAGTGTAATATGGATAAAAAGAAAAAAGCCGCGCTGTGCGTGGAAAAATTAAAAGAAAAATATCCCGTCGCACTGTGTGCGCTTGAGTATAATGAAGACCCCTGGCGGCTGCTTGTAATGGGCAGACTGTCCGCACAGTGTACCGATGCACGTGTAAACGAGGTCTGTGTAAAGCTCTTTGAAGCTATACCCGATGTGTACGCGATGGCAAACGCCGAGCTTGCCGGAATCGAAAAGCTGATATTTTCCTGCGGGCTTTACAAAACGAAGGCGCAGAGCCTTAAAGGAATGGCACAAAGGATAATAAGCGAATACGGAGCAAAAGTACCCGATACGATGGATGAGCTTCTGACGCTTCCCGGTGTTGGCAGGAAAATTGCCAATCTTATTCTGGGCGATATATACGGCAAACCTACAATAGTTGCCGATACGCACTGTATCAGAATAAGTGCAAGGCTCGGACTTTGCCCCGAAAAGTCGTCACCGGAGAAAACGGAAAGAATACTTCGTGAGCTTGTAGAACCCGAAGAACAGTCCGATTTTTGCCATAGACTCGTGCTTTTCGGACGCGAGGTCTGCTCCTCACGCTCACCTGCGTGTGATGTCTGTCCGCTTTCTTCCCTCTGCGAAAAATACATAAAGTAAGCACCATCCCAACGGTCTGTATCAACGTAGGTCGAGCTGTACAGTGTAGTATGATTATATACAAAGTGCAATATGGTTGTATTATAATAAAGGCATAAAAATGACCAAAAGGAGTTTATTAAGATGCCTTGAAAGGACAAAACTGTGAAAGAATTAAGAAGAGAATTTGTAGAGTCAGCAAAGACTGCCAAAAATTTCAGCTTACTATGCCGAGAGCTTGGTATAACCGGAACAACAGACTGCAAGTGGGTAGAAGGAAGTAATCAATTTTGCTCAATGCCGGTCCGAAGCCGCGCTCCGCTTCACGTTCCTGAAAGGTGGTGTGCCTTTGTAATACAAAGGCTAAACCGGCGATAAAACAGAACGATAAATAAAAATTTGAGGGTTTAGTATATGATAAAGAAATATTTGTTGCCAATTTTTATGCTGGCTATATTTGAAACAGTAGCAATCACGCTTTGATTGACAAAGGATAATCTATTCTATCTGTTAAATTTCAGTTATATTGGTTTTTCTATCGCACTGGGACTATTCCTTTTTATCAAAAAGTATAGACACGCACGGCGAGTGACACAGCTTTTGGTCGGGTTGTATATGCTGCTATATTTGGGTTTGGCGTGCAACGAAAATATGCAGATAGAGGGATTTTGGTATTATCTGTTTACGGGCGTATTCGAGGCCGCTACCATTCATTATGCAGTTGCAAAGATATTCGGACCATTGGTTTTTGGAAGAGGCTGGTGCGGGTATGCTTGCTGGACAGCAATGATACTTGATTTTCTTCCCTATAAGATGCCTATGCAGCCAAGGAAGAAGATTGGTTGGGTTAGGTATGTTGTTTTTGCAGCTTCTCTGGTATTTGTGGCATCTCTCTTCTTGGCTCGTGTGGGAAATATAGAAAGAATTATGTTCTGGGCGTTTATTATAGGAAACTTGCTATATTACGCTGTTGGTATTAGCCTTGCATTCCTTTTTAAGGATAACAGGGCGTTCTGCAAATACACATGCCCGATTACTGTATTCCTAAAGCCAATGAGTTATTTTGCTTTACTAAGAATAAAATGCGACACAAGCAAGTGCATATCTTGCGGAAAGTGCAAGCGTGTATGTCCTATGGATGTAGATATAACGGACAATTCGAGGAAAAGAAAGAACGGAACGGAGTGTATTCTTTGTTTTGAGTGTGTAAATAACTGTCCCAAAAGCGCTTTGTGAGCGGCAAATTCCAATTTATCGAATAGTAAAGGGGCAGGCTCATTTCTTTGAGCCTTCCCCTTTGTTGTATAACGAAAACCACCCGCTGAGCGGGTGGTTCCAAAGAGGCTTTTGCCGTTGAACAAAAAAACCTCCGATGATATAATACAAGCAGGTCTAGCCAACCGCAAGTAAGAAATC
>JAZOSS010000068.1:0-37093 GCA_045657205.1 Eubacteriales bacterium | reverse complement strand
CCGATCCGTATGCCAGAAAACATTTGTCAGCCTTATTATCACGGCACTTTTCTCAATTCTCTACGGTTTCTGCGGATATCTGAAATTCATACTGCAAAAACTGCATAATAAGGAAGACGGACGCCCGCACACGCTTGCATCGAATTACATCGGTATAATTTTAAAAACCATTGTTGTTATATTCGGTATAATAACCGTTTTACAGCAGTGGATATCGAATATAACGAGTCTGCTTGCAGGTCTCAGCATAGGCGGTGTTGCAATAGCTCTTGCCGCGCAGGATACGGCGGAAAACTTTTTCGGCGCGCTCACCGTCATATTCGACCGTCCGTTTGAGATTGGCGACTTCATAGAGGTCGGCTCTGTTTCGGGAACGGTTGAGAAGATGGGGCTTCGTTCAACAAAAATAAGGCGGAGCGATCAGGCACTCGTGGTTCTTCCCAACTCAAAAATATCGAGTGATCACATAGTCAACTGGACGACGATAAGCAAAAGAAGAGTGGATCTGACGTTAGGTATACTGTACAGTACACCGCTTCCCTTAATACAAAAATTCAAGCTCGGCATCGAAAACATCTTGAATAATACCGAAAATGTGGAAAAGGATACGTTTCTCGTCACTTTCAACGAATTTGCTGATTCATCACTCAACATAGGTGTAAGATTTTACGTTCTTTCCCCTAAATACGATAAAATGTGCATAGTACGTGACGGGGTAAACCTTGATATACTTAAACTTGCTTCCGATATAAATATTGATTTTGCATATCCTTCAAGAAGCGTCTATATCAAAAATATACCAACAAATATTCAGGAAAAGATATGAAACAAAAAAAACACTCACACGACGGAGCGAAGCTTGTCGTTTCGCTTTCCGCTTCCCTTCTTTCGATCTTGATCGTTGCGGCTTTTTGCTCATCTTCATCAAAAGTCGTAACGAACGCGGTCATCGAAGATCCGTCCCAAAATACAGGTGACGCCTTTACCTGGTCACCCGATATGTATGAGATACTTTTCGGTACTACATCAAACACAACGAATGTACCGATAACCGACGGAGGAATCCCATCGTCAAAAGATACTTTGTCAGATATCGAAACAGATAAATCATCCGCATCGTCGGATTCTTCGACAACATCACGTCCTGCCACATCAACACAAGGCGGCTCGATTTTCGCCCCTGACGAATACAGACCCTCTGTAATGTTCAGAGAATTTTACGAAGATGAGCGTTTTATAGATCAGCACATCACAAACGAATACTGTCTTACACTTTCAAAGGTAGAAAGAGGTGATCTCAACTATTTTATTTGTGATATAGTATTGGCATCACCAAAAGCACTCCACACAGCATTTGCATCAGGTCAGATAACGGGACGCCATTACACATCTGCTATTGCAGAGTCGGTCGGTGCTGTATTTGCCATAAACGGTGATTTCTGCGGCTTCCGCAACCACGGAATAATAATCCGCGAAGGTAAGCTTTACAGAGGGGCTTCAAGTGATTGGGACCTTTGTTATCTCGATGCGGACGGTAATCTTAACACCGCCGTATGCAAAAACTTAAATGCAAACACTCTTGTAGAAAACGGTGTATTGCAGTCCTGGTGCTTCGGTCCGACTCTCGTAAAGGATTACGAAGCGGTAAGTACATTCAACACCCCCGGACTCAGTAAAAGCGCACGCGAACCGAGAGTTGCAATAGGTCAGGTCGATAAGTTACATTATATAATACTCGTCGTCGATGCCGTAAGAACTAACAATACTACCATCGGCGGAATGTCTTTTTCCTCTTTAGCGCAAGAATTTGTAAATCTTGGCTGTAAAATCGCATATAATCTTGACGGCGGCGGTTCAACTACGCTATACTATAAGGGTAAAGTAATAAATACTCCCTGCGGAAGCGGAGAGCGAAAAGTCAGCGATATTATCTACTTTAAATAAATTATTAAAAAGGAACATAACTATGAAAACAGCCGTACTTATACCGGCATATAAACCGGAGAAGGATCTTTTCCTTCCGTTTTTGGACAAGCTGTCAAAAAAGTTTGACAGCATCGTAATAATAAACGACGGAAGCGGCACAGACTTTGATGCGGTTTTTGAAGAATGTTTAAAATATACAAACATTGTGCTGCACCATTATATAAACAAAGGCAAAGGAAGTGCATTAAAATCGGGGATAGGATATATAATGACGCGTATGCCCGACGTTGACGGAATAATCACCGCAGACTGTGACGGACAGCACTCTGTTGAAGATATTATGCGTGTCAGCGATGAGCTTTGCAAATATCCTCACGATATGATAATCGGCGGAAGACGCTTTGACGAAAACGTACCATTCCGCTCAAAATTCGGAAATTCTCTCACAAGATGGCTGTTCAAGCTTTCAACGGGGCTTAAAATATATGATACGCAAACAGGACTCCGTGCTTTTTCAAGAGAGCATTTTGAAGTTCTTTCAAAGCTCCCCGGCGACAGATACGAGTACGAAATGAATATGCTTTTGAAATTGCGAGAGCTCGGTATTTCTCCCCGCGAGATAACGATAAAGACGATATATATAAACGAAAATGCAACGAGTCATTATAATCCGATAAAAGACTCACTCAAAATAGCAACACGTCTTTTGCTGTTCACCTCGGGAAGCATATGCTCTTTCGTTGTTGATTATCTGTTTTTCTGTCTCTTTACGTATTCACTCGGATTTTCTTACGGTCTTGCGTTTTTCCTTGCGAGGGTCATAAGTGCCGTTGTAAACTATTTCATCAACAGAAAGATAGTATTCGGTGGAAATTGTCCGAAATCGGCAATAGTAAAATATGCCGTTCTTGCCGTTGCCGTTATGGCGCTTGGAAGCGGTGTTATGTTTTTTGCCGACAAGTATGCACAGAGCGGAAACGTTGCCCGTGCATTTCCCGTAATAATAAAGGCAGTATACGATATAATAATGTATTTCGTCAATTACGTAATCCAGCGTGACTTTGTATTTAAAGTAAAAAAGAAAGGTAATTAAGCTTTGCAAACCTTACTTGATGCAGGGATATTCTCCCCTCACGCCCTGTTTGTAGCACTCGGCATCTGTGCGGTTGTATTTTTACCCGCCGTGCATAACGTAAAGGGTAATAAATTACCATCGGAAATATTGTTTTATATTTCTCCGTTTGCCGTAATTTCGGGCTTGTTCTTTTCGCGTGTAATGTACGTTATCTTTAACCGTTCGCTGTATTCGTCGTTTGATGAAATACTTGATCTTACCTCGGGCGGATATTGTCTTTACGGCGGTATATTCGGTGCAGCTTTGGCAATGGTCTTATGGTGTGTATTCACGTACAATACAAAACATCTTTTACGTTTATTCGATGCCGTCTGTCTTTACGCACCTCTCGGAATATGTGTCGGACGTATGGGCAGCGCCTTTACCGATGACTGTTACGGAACGTTCATAACAAACCCCGTCTTTTGTAAATTTCCTTTTGCTTCTTACGTGGAGGTCTATGACGGATGGTGTCTTTCAGTATTCTTTTTTGAAGCACTCGGCTGTTTTCTCCTCTGGTGCGTTATGATATCCAATCGGAAACGTCTTGAACTTAAAGGTGCAAATACTGTGATATTCTTCACGGTATATGCAGGACTTCACACGTTTCTCGAAAGTCTCCGTACCGACAGCGTATATTGGGGATTTGTAAGAATATCACAGGTAATATCAGCTCTCATTCTGATATTCATATTCATATTTATGCTTGTAAAAGCAATAAAGAAAACGAAATACAAGCACGTTTATCCTATCGTCATCACCGTTTTTTTGCTTTCTCTTATACGTGGATTTGTCGCTGAATTTTCAATGGGATCGGATTCATACACGAAAAACTGCACACTTCTTGCCCTGGCGTGTTCGCTGATGGTTGCGTGTATCATCACAGTATGTATCACATATCAAAATAAGGTGTCCCCGCATCCCAAAGCAAAAAAACTGTTTTGACCGTTACTTTCATTTGGCAAACGTATATCGTTATGATGTAACGATGAAAATTATAATATTAAATCGGAGAAACTTATGAAAAACAAAGGAATTTCATCTATACTCAAACGTACGATTTCCCTTTCGCTTTGTGTTCTTTTTATCCTGCTTACGGCATGCTCCGAACAATCCGAGGAAACTTCTTATTCTACCGACACGGAAGCAGAGGCTACCGCCCCGTTTGAAGATACGTTGCCCGGCAGCGAAAGCAGCGATGCGTTGATCGACATAAGCGGTGACTCATCAAACGGCATAACCACAAAAGCACCCACCGAAGACAACGACGTTTCCTCCGGTATAACAACAGATAACGAAACGGATGCTTCAGCAGATAGCACGACAGACTCCGTAACAACACCGTCTGTCACAGCAGAAAATCCAAACGCCGAAAAAACATCAACACCTATAATATTGGGTACTGTATCGCAAGCAAGCGACAGAGTTATCATTTACGGAAAGACAGAAGACGGTGCCAAAATAACGTACAAAGGTGAGAAAACTCTTGAATTCTCCGACTATGCCTGCGGATCGTATTTTTACGTTGAAGTAAACGGCTCCGGCACGGACACCGTATCTCTTTTCGCAACTGCTGACGGCAAGAAGTCAAGCGACAGAGTAAGTGTAAACGTAACATTTACAACGATCCCCAACACAGGTGCTTTTTCAGGAAGAAATTCACGTCTTTTCTTGCGAGGTACGGAGGGATTTTTGATAGGCTCTTCAAAAGTATCCGACAAAACGCTCGAAGCCACAGCCAACAGACTTGACAAAATAGTTGACAAAATTCAAGCGGCAACGGGTAAAGATACTAAACTTATATATCTTTTTGCTCCCAATCCTATATCCGTTTATTACGACGAACAATACGACTACCTGATTAACGCTTCCGGCGGAAAACGCCATTCAACTGCCGCATCGCAGTTTGTTGAATATATGAACGGAAAAGGCAAAAACGAAGATATCATCGTTCCCGATCTTCTTGCACTTTTTGATCAGCACAAGGATGAAAGAATATTTTACAGAACGGATACTCACTGGAGTGAGCTTGGTGCATACTACGCTTATGCTGAAATGATGAAATACATAAACCGTGACTTTCCCGGCGCAAAAGCCCATCCTCTTTCGGATTTTGATGTAAGAATGGTTGACTGTCAGGCAGGTGATCTTGCAAGTATGCTCAAAGTGTCCAATATGCGTGAGGAAGCACCGTTTCTGCACGCAAAATTTGAAGACACAGGTGACATATATCCGATAAAGCGTGACCAGATAGGCTACAGGATCTCGGGAATAAACTGGGGACTGTATCCGATAAATTCTTATATTAATAATTCCGCTCTTCCCACGGCATACGCGTTAAGCGATTCATACGGTGCATTCTTCCTTCCCTTTGCGGGTATGGGCTTCAGCCACTTGCGTATACACGGAGCAAATAACAGCGCACCGATAGATTACAACGTTCTCGCTGAATGTAAGCCCGATTACATTATATTAAATTATACCGACAGAAACGTCGATAATAACCTCGGCATAGTTACAAGTCTTTTCGGCTGAGAATAAAAAATACTCTTTTGTATTTTATAAATAAAATGAACCGAGGGCAAGCACGGCTGCCAAAAACACATCGCAGCATAAAATACCTATAAAAAACCACAAGGGTCTGAGATATTTCTCGGACTCTTTTTTTTCGTTATTATAACTGCTCACAGCACAGTTTGATATTATTCTGTCCGCTTCCGACACCATATCCGACGTCGTAAGATGTGCGCTGTCCGCACTGTTTTTCACTATGAAATATGCTTCGTCAAATATTCCGCTTTTTGTATCCTTTACGACTATCACCTTTCTTTGCGTACCCCTCACCATATCATTTCTCCTTTTTTTAAAAATTGTAGTCATAAACAGCGTTTTTATTCACTCACGGTATTTTTTGAATAAATTACATATGTTTGGTGCAATATAAATCCGAACTTAACAGAAAGGTATTCATATAATATGAACGGAATAAAAGCTGTAATTATGGCAGGGGGATTCGGGACTCGTCTAAAACCGCTGACGGACACTATGCCGAAGCCGTTGGTGCCTATCCTGAACGAGCCCGTAATGGCACACATCGTAAGAAACCTTTGCAAATACGGGATAAACGATGCCGCTGTGACGCTAAAATATATGCCCGATATGATAAAAAACACTTTCTCCAATTGCTACGCAGGTGTGAATTTAAAGTATTATACAGAAGACGTACCTTTAGGAACGGCAGGCGGTGTAAAAGCGTGTGAAGATTATTTAAGCGATGAATTTATCGTAGTATCGGGTGACGGTATCTGGGATTATGACCTTGACGAAATATATGATTTTCACGTTAAAAATAATGCGGATATAACAATAGTATGCACAAAAACTCCGTTCCCCTCACTTTACGGTATCGTACTGTCGGACAGTGAAGGAAAGATAGTTAAGTTTGCCGAAAAGCCTTCAGCGGGTGAAATTTTTTCAGATAAAATAAACACGGGAATATACGTAATTAAAAAGGAAATACTGAAATATGTTCCGGACAATACGGTATTTGACTTCAGCCGTGATCTTTTTCCGAAGCTTTTAAAAGACGGAAAACGGCTGTTTTCGTATAATGCCTGCGGTGATTGGTGTGATATCGGAAACCTTGAAGAATACAGAAAATGCAATGTCGAAGCACTTGACGGAAAATACTCTTTGGGTGTCTATCTTCCGCAATACCACGGAATATACGGAAGTGTAATAACGGACAGTGTTACTATCGGTGAGAATACGAGTGTTTGTAAAAGCGTTATACACGACAACGTCAAAATCGGTGCAGGGGTAAGCATAACATCAAGCACGGTATGCAAAGGCGTTATAATAGAGGACGGTGTAATAATACCCGACGGATGCGTAATAGGCGCAGACAGTGTTATCAAACGCGGCATAACTCTTTGCGAAAATACAGTAATTCCGACAGGACAAACGGTAACGGGAGAAAAAATAATGAGAAATATTATTAAAAAAGGCAGTCTTTTCGGTGTTGACGGAATATCCTGCAATTTTTATTCATCCATCGGAGCAGACGGGATATGTGCCCTTGGTATGGCTTTAGGAAGTCTTGTAAAAACAGTCGGTGTTATGCACGACGGAGGAGCGATCTCATCAAATGCCGCCGAAATATTCACCTGCGGTATCAAGTGCTGCAGCGGTAAATGTATGAATTTCGGCACAGGCTTCTACAGCATGGCGAACTATATAAACAAATACTACAAGCTTGACGTTATGGTTTTCATGAAAAAAGCTTCAAGCGATTCCGACATACACATTATATTCCGTGACAAAGACGGTCTTAAAATAAAAGGAAAGCTTGAAAGTCAAATAGAAGATCTTTTTTTCTCAAAAGATTTCCCCACACCCTCAGATATATTTGAAACGGAATACGTAAACGGTGCAGATGAACTTTACAAATGCGCCTTAAAAAAAGAAGGCGGCGACCTTCACGGAATGAAAATAATAATTTCCCATACAACGGGCTCACACTTTCTCGGAGAAGTTCTTTTATCATTGGGTGCGGAGGTGTACGAATACACGTCACCTGACAGCGACGAATACTTCTGTATTGATATAGATGAAAACAACAATTCATTAAAAATAAGCCAGCACAAAGACGGAAAGCTTTATACGACCGACAAATATCACGTGCGTGCTATTATAACGGCACTTGAAGACAAAGAAAAGTTAGGCACTCTTTCCCTTTCCTATTACGATATTCCGATATATGAAGAAATAGCAAAAAGCAGAGATATAAAATTCGGGTACTACCTTGAAAGCCCTTTTTCGGAGCTTCGGGAAGACAACGAGATTCGTGAAAATTTTTATTCAAATATGTATAATTCCGACCCGCTCTGTGCGGCAGTAAAACTGCTGTCGATCTTAAAAAACAGATCTCTTTCGCTTATGTCGGCTGAAAGTATGATAAGACCGTTTTTTGTGCGTGAAGACAGAATAAAAGTCCCAAAAGAAAAACGTGCATCAACCCTTTCAAGCCTCTACGAAGAAAACATTGCAGTGCAAAGAATATACGGTGACGGTGTAATTGTAAAAAAGCCGGGTGCCGTATCAACTGTCGGATCTGACGACAGCGGTTTCAGAATAATAACCGAAGCGTATACGGCAAGTGCCGCACGTGACATCGTGGGAGAAATAATCAAAAAACTCAATATTTAAAAAATGTTTATAAAAATCGGGGTATTATTCTATATACACATGATATAATGATCGTAACTTAACGTGTTCGTGATAAAAATCAATATATGCCGCCGAGAAACGTATTTTCCCGGTCGGTGTTACATACCTTTTTGCGCGCAATAATTTTACAGTAATTGGAACTAAGGAGAAATAATGTCAAAGAGAAAAAATAAAAATACAGAAAAACTCAGAGTTATGATGCTCGGAGGCCTTTATGAAATAGGCAAAAACCTCGCCGTTATAGAGTACGGTGATGAAATGATGATAGTTGATTGCGGACTCGGCTTTCCCGAAGAGGATATGCCGGGTGTCGATCTTGTCATCCCCGATATAACTTACCTTGAAAAAAATTACGAAAAAATCACGGGAATCGTACTGACACACGGACACGAAGACCACATAGGTGCACTTCCCTACGTTTTAAAACAGATATCGCCTCCCGTATACGGAACACCGCTTACGATAGGAATTTTGGAAAAGAAGCTTTCCGAGCACACGTTTGATATAATCCCCGAGCTTATTTCGGTAAACACGGGTGACACGATAAAGCTCGGCACATCCTTCAGCGTTGAATTTATAAACGTAAACCATTCAATAGCCGATGCGGCGTGTCTTGCGATAAAAACCCCTATCGGTACTATAATCCACTCGGGTGACTTTAAAATAGACCTCACCCCCATCGAAAGCAAAATGATGAATCTTACCCGTTTGGGTGAGCTTGGCAATGAAGGCGTTCTCCTTCTTATGTGTGAATCAACGAACGCGGAGCGTCCCGGATATACCCCCTCCGAACGCAAGGTCGGTGCTTCACTTGATAATATATTTTTCAGACACGCTGACAAGCGTATAACGATCGCTACGTTTTCTTCAAACGTACACCGTGTTCAGCAGATAATTTATGCTGCCGAAAAATACGGGCGCAAGGTTGCAATAACGGGCAGAAGTATGGTAAACGTCGTAAACGTCGCCATCCGTCTTGGATATATGCACGCCGAGGAAGGTACGCTTATAGATATTTCAGAGATCAAAAAGTATAAACCCGAACAGCTTACCATCGTATCAACAGGAAGCCAGGGCGAGCCTATGTCCGCCCTTTACCGTATGGCGTTTTCCGAACACGACAAAGTGGAGCTTAACGAAAACGATGTCGTTATCATCTCCGCAAATGCCATCCCCGGTAACGAAAAGTTCGTAAACAAAATAATAAACGAGTTGTTTAAAAAGGGTGTAACCGTTCTTCACGATGCCGTTGCCGACGTTCACGTTTCGGGCCATGCTTGCAGAGAAGAGCTTAAAACGATGCACGCACTTACAAGACCTAAATACTTTATGCCGATACACGGCGAATACCGCCATCTCGTAAACCACAAAGAGCTTGCAATACAGATGGGCGAAAAAGAAGAAAATATCTTTTTGGCAGAGATAGGCAAGGTTCTTGAAATTGATGAAGAAGGCGCACGCTTCAACGGCACCGTGCCGTCGGGAAAGGTACTCGTTGACGGATACGGCGTCGGAGATGTCGGAAGTATCGTACTTCGTGACAGACGCCATCTGGCAGAAGACGGCATAATAATCGTTGTAATGACGCTTCAAATGGAAGAACAGCTTGTTATCGCAGGGCCTGACATCGTTTCACGCGGATTTGTATACGTAAGAGAATCCGAAGAGCTTATGGATGAGCTTAAAGAAAGTGCCTACTACGTTCTCGAAGCTTGTTTTGAAAACGGTATCTCCGATTTTTCACAGATCAAAAACAAAATAAAAGAAGATCTTGCAAAATACGTATACCAAAAAACAAAACGCAGACCGATGATACTTCCCATAATAATGAACATATAACATCAAAATATGAAAAAAGTTCTTTCGGCATTGCTTGCACTGACAGCAATTATAACATCCTCCTGCGCTGCTGATACAGACACCGAAAATACAGATCTTTCGGATACGTCATACAGCACAGCCGACAGTATAAATGATGACGAAACTGTTTTTACACCGACGACCGTTTCTCCGATCTCGGATGAAAAGACCTCCCCTCCGTTTATCATAGTTACGAAGAACATAGAAAGCGACGTTGTTCTTGTGGCGGGTGCGTGTGAAGAATTATCAACAATAAGTGTAAAAGGCGGATATACCGAACGGTTTGATATAATCTCCGACGGCGGAAGCTTCGTATTTTCAGTCAAACTGAAAGATAAAAAAGCTGATACGCTTTCGGTGACGGCAACAGTCCCCGGCAAGAATGAAAGCGATGCCGTAAGTGTCGATGCAAAATTCATCCGCGGTGCAAAAAACAGAGAGATATTTATAACAAACGACTCAAGAATTTGTCAGAATTCAGACCTCGGTGATCTTTATCACACCAATCTGTTTAATGAAAACGAGCTTCTGCTTATAAAAAATCTTGCTCAAAAACGTGTGCAGAGGGCAAGAAGCACGGCAGGTAAGGACGTTGAAATAATTTACGTTATCGTTCCGAACTCAACTACCGTATACACAGAAGGCGTGCCTGGTGAAATGAAAGAAAACATCGTCACAGACAATTCTGCCTTAAAGCAGGCAACGGAAGCTTTAAGCGGTATTAACGGCGTTACCGTTATCGATATGACGGATATTTTATCTTCCCACAAGGATGAAAAAATATATTACAACCTTGACACGCACTGGACAGAGCTTGGCGCATACTATGCGTATGCCGAAATAATGAGTGTTGTTTCAAAGAAATTCCCGAATGCTTCAGCGCATCCGCTTTCGGATTACGACATCAAAAACGTAGTTTTGAATTACACAGATATGATGACGTATGCCGATATTGAAAATATGGGCGTATTTGAGAAAGCTCCGTTTCTTATGAGCAAATATACTCCCCTTTCACCCTATGACAAGGCAAAAAAAGAGGAAGCATACATCTGGAATTTCACAAACAAGTTTTTTGACGATAAAACATCTACGACCGAAATAGACGATCCTTCTCTTCCCCGAGGGATATTCATCTTTGATTCGTACGGACTTAATGCAATACAGTTTATTGCCGAGCATTTTTCATCCCTCACGTGTCAGCCGATATGGACGTATGCACTTGATTACGGTCTGGTCGAAGAAAAGAAACCCGATTACGTGATACAACTCATCAGCGAAAGAACAACTGAAAAGCTCCTTTTAAGTGAATAAACACTGCCGATGGAATGAAAATTCCGTCGGTCTTTTTTTATTTTTCTTTGTAACGTTCGTGCCGATGATAATAGGTGAAATAAGGCGGTATTTGCGTGATAACAACGCCGTAAGGGTTAGCAGAAGCGTAAGAGATCTTGCATACAAAGCTCTCATTGCGCGTGACGAGCTTATGAAACAGAACGTGTGTGAGCCGACTATATCACAAATTGCAGCATATATGGGAGAAAAAGAAAGCGACGTATCAAACGCACTTGAAGCAATATCCGATCCCGTTTCAATGTACGATCCGATATTTTCCGATGCAGACGGTGAAGGTATGTGCATAATGGATCAGATAAGAGATGAAAATTGCACGGAAGGTGCCTGGATAGAAAATCTTGCACTTATAGAAGCGTTAAAAAAACTGAACGCACGTGAGCGTTCAGTTGTCGATCTCCGTTTTTTCAACGGAAAAACTCAAATGGAGATTGCCGACGAAATAGGAATAAGCCAGGCACAGGTATCGAGAATAGAAAAAGCGGCACTTGAAAAAATCAAGAAATCTTTATAAATCAGAGGTCGTCGGCATCCTGCACGGGACGTGCATTGGCATCGTCACGACGTACGCCCGTATACGAGCCGTCCGGGTCTGTCTTGTTCCCTGCACTTTTATATGCTTGTATCGTTTTTTTCACTTTTTTATTATTTTTCATATAAACCGTCCTTTCTTTTCTTATCATTTGCCGTTATGAAAAAAATATACGGCAGATAAAGCAGGAAAGAAAAATGCAAAATATCATCGTCAGAAACGCACACAAAAAAGCGTGACGCGTCTTTTTAACACCTGCAGATGAAAAATAGACGGATAAAACGTAAACGAGCGTATCGGAAGAACCCATGATAACCGATGCGGTAAGACACGCAAAGCTGTCGGGAGAATATTTTTCAAACAACTCATTTGCCATAGCAAGCGATCCTGAACCCGACACGGGGCGTAAAACAAGCAATGGTGTTATCTCCTTCGGCACGCCGAGTCTTTCAAGCACAGGGGATATAAACGAGCATATGATATCAACAGCGCCCGAGGATGTAAACATTCCTATACCTATCAGAAGCAAAATGAAAGACGGCAAAAGAGATACGGCAGTTTTTAAGCCGTTTTGCGCTCCCTTTACAAAATCGTCGTATGAATTTTTATCAATCAAAAAAATCATCCCCATAACGGAAAGCAGTACGGGGATAACGAGATACGAAAAAAGCTCCATTAAAACACCCGAGAAAACATTTTAGTGATGATAACAGCAAATATAACGGTGATAAATGAAGTTACCGCAGTAGGTATTATTATTTCGTACACCGTTTCAGCCCCTGCACTTTGTCTTAACGCTATAAGTGTTGCAGGAAACAGATCAACGCTTGCAGTGTTAAGTACCGCAAGCATTACCATATCGTCGCTTGCGCGTGAGGGGGTAGGATTTAAAGAATTGAGCCGCTTCATTGCAGATATTCCGAACGGTGTTGCAGCATTCCCCATCCCCAAAACGTTTGCGCTTATATTCAGGGATATTTCCTTGCACATCCCTTTTTTGTACGCATCGGGAAAAACTATACGAAGTATGGGTGAAATAAGGGCGGAAAACTTTTTTATAAGTCCTTTTTTTTCAAATACGTTCATTATTCCGCACCACAGACACATCACGGATATAAGCGTTACGGTAAGTTCAACAGCAGACGATGCACCGTCAAAAACAGCACCCGCAAGTTCACTTGTATTACCGCACGGTATTGCAACGGCAAGCGAAGAAATCACCATTACAGCAAAAATTATTCCTATCATACGCACCTATTTTTTTCGACATTATACGACATTATAGTGTTATTAATTTCCATAATTTCTTTCGTTTCCTATTTTACGTTCTTTTTTCCTTACTAAATAAAAAATGAAATTTGTTATATTTATAGTGTAGGTTGAATTATTTTATTTGATAAATGGGGGTATGCGCTATGATGAAATCAACCGGTATAGTAAGAAAGATCGACGAACTCGGAAGAATAGTTCTTCCCATCGAGATCAGAAAAACAATGGGTATCGACACAAAGGATGCTGTGGAGATCTTTACAGAGGACGACAAAATAATCCTTAAAAAGTATTTTCCTGCTTGTATTTTCTGCGGAAATGCTGAAAGCGTTTCGTATTACAAGGGAAAGCTTATCTGTCCTGAATGTCTTGAAGCTCTCCGCCATCTCGTACAGTAATGTATATTGGCAAACCATTTTAAAAATTACAAAAAGAACCTGATTTAATTCAAAATCAGGTTCTTTTTTCAGTTGAAGCTTATCGTTTTTTCTGCATAACTTCAACGCACAAGCCGACTCGGCGGTAAAATACACGTCAAGTCGGCTCATTTTGATTATTCTTTTATAAATACGTAATTGAATCTTTCGTTAGGTGCTGCATCACCTCTGTCCATAAAGTGCATTATATCACCGTCTGCAACAGAATTGTCCGCCCATTTAAATTCAAACGTCTTGTCAACTCCTATAAGCGACTTTGCAACTTTTATCTGCATGATATTGCCGTTTACCGTATATTCGGCATCGCCTATTTTTTTAAGCAGCCATTCGCCGTCTTTGAAAAGCTCAACAGATGCAAGATTGCCATTCTGATATCTGTTTATGATATAGTTGTATCCGTGCCATCCCGTTGATATATTGCGATCTGAATTTATAAAAAGGTTCATCCAGTTCGTTCCGACGGGGGAGGTTATGTTTTCGGCACATTCAGCGTAGAAATATACATATTCATCATCGGATGAAACCTTCATTTTTACAAAGTCGTTTCTGCCCGTATCGTTTGTGTAATGATATCCGCCGACGTATGACATAGCATCACGTCTTACAGTGTCACCCTTATAGTCGAGATATTCGGGTCCGACGTTTTCCCACTGGCATGTGCAAGCATTTATATCTATCGTCTTTTGTCCCGATGCTTTCGGTATTTCTCTCGTTCCCTTATATCTTCTGATATTGGAAACCATCTGATAGTAATAATTATCTTTGTAAAGACCGTTTACGGCTTCTACGTCACGTGAATATTCGCCGTTAAGATTATCGACGAAATAATTCTGTCTTTTCGGGTCTGTTTCTTCGACAATATACGTATTTGCTATTCTCTGTCCATGAGCGGGATTTTTTCCGCCGGGAAGATAGTTATCCCATCTGCCTGCCCACCATTCGTTCCAGCCTACTATCATAAGGCAGGAGGGATCTATATTGTCTATCGCATGGTCAAACTGCTCCTGGAATGCAAGTCCCAAAGGAGAAGTCTTATTAACGAGTGAAAAACCGTAGTCTCTTTCTTTTTCATTCGGAGGCTGAACACCGCCGCTGTAGCTTCTGCCTGCATTTGTGCCGTAGCTTCCGTTTACCCAGAAGCCACTCATTACGATTGCCTGTTCTATTTCACCCGTTTCGGATTTTCCCGGCTTCTGCGGGTGCATATCAGCCCAGGGCCACGCATTTTTTCCGTCTGTATCCGTGTACCAGGAATCCTTCGTGTTTGCCCACGAACGTCTGAACGTGAAGAAGTTTTTCTTTTCTTCGGGAAGTGACTCCACAAAGTCCGGAGGTGCGAAGAAGAGAGGTTTATTTTCCCATTCAAACCAAAGCTCCTTGAACTTTCCTTCCGCATAGAAAGCATCCCACAAAGCATCAAACGACTTCTTGGCGTTGCCGAAGCTGTCACCTGCGTGGAACATTATCTGCGGTACTTTATAGCCTTCTTTTTGTACCTCGCTCCACACTCTTAATATTGTTTCACACACGGGACGGTAGATAAGTCCGTTTGTTACGTCAAAGAAAATAAAGTCAATTCCTGCATCTGCAAGCTCGTATACGTGCTTTCTTATTACCCATTCGTCGTCGGAACGGTAGTACCCGAAATAAGGTTCTGCCCAGTAGTGTCCGAAGCCAAGGCTTCCGGATGCCATAACCTTTTCAAATTCCTCAATTCCTCCCATAGCGTATGCCAAAGAGTGGTCCATAAATCCGCGGTCTACTCCCTGATGCCACATAAAGTAGAAAATACCTACTTTTCTGTCTTTTTCGGAAACCTTTACTTCAAGCGGTAATTCTCTTTTCAAGTCATCGGATGCAGCCCACGTATCCTGATAAAGATCAATATAGTTTTTCATCGTAAATTCCTTTCAAATGCGATGTTTTTTACTGTTTTCATATTAACACAACGCAAGAAAAAAATCAACAGAAATTTGTAATTTATATGCTTTTTTTACACACGTATTGATTTTTAAATAAAATGATGTTACAATCTAAAAAAAGCGAGGTATCAATATGAAAAAAACGATTTCTTTTATTTTGGTTATACTTATATTTTGTTTACTTTTCTGCTCGTGTACAGAAGAAAAAACGGGCTATGTGTGGTATCAGCTCGGTAAAAACGACTCCTCACTTTACGCAGAAGCAATAGAGCGCGGAATGCGTCTTACACTTCCCGACGATGCCGTAATAAACGTAATACACGATTCCGTAACGGAAGACTGCACGGGTTTTGCTGTAATAAAAGCCGATCTTTCACCATCCGAAACAAATACACTTGATAAAATTGCCAACATAGCCGAATGGACAAAGATCGACCTTGACAAAAAAACGGAAGAATATTTCAAAAAGGCATACGAAAAAATATCACTTGCGATGCCTGAGGGTGAAAATATATACAATTATTTCAGAAGTGAAGAAGCAGGAACAGACTCCGCCACCGCAGCTATATGGAACGATGATACAAAAGAACTGCACATCGTCTTTGCTTTGACTTTTGACATTTTCGAATAAAAACCCCGAAGAAGATATCATCATAAATTCGAATAATAACGATATTATTGAAAACAAATAGTAAAAAACAGGTTTGTCAAAGGAAATGCACATTATCCTTGATAAACCTGTTCTTTTTAAACTGTTTTATTAAAGCCGACAGATCCTTGCAAGCAAGTTATCAGCTGCCGGAAGTTATTTTTTCAACGTCGTCGTTCAAGTTTGCCGTTGCCTTACTGATACTTCTTTTATAAAGCGAGGCATAATTTGTTTTTTCCTGACTTACGAGCTGAGAGAATATACTGCCCATATTGCCCCAGTTGAACATATGGAAGCCGCCGAGATCAAACGTACGTGAATCGAGGATTATGTCAAGCATAGCGCTCGACTCCTCATCTCTGAACGATCTGCCCGTAAGAACCGTATCGTAGTATGCAGGTGTCAGCGTATACATAGATTTTGCAGCCATAGCTTCAACGAGAGCTGCCACATTTTCAGCATTTTTACACGATATCGGTATACTTAAAAGTGCCGTTGTTGAATGTACGAAATGTCCGTAGTTTTTCTGCGAGGATTCAAACTTGGGAAACGGTATAACACCGAAGTTTATATCCATTTCACGAAGTCGTATTGCAAGCTGCAACACCTCCGCCAAAAACAGCGAACGTCCCGTTTCAAAAACTTCCTGCGTATTTATCGAATGTGTCGTAAGACCGTTTGCGGAGAAAACTACCGCAGGGTCCTTCCACATATCAATGCTCTTCTCAAGCACACGGACGACGTAATCCGTATGCGATGCATCTTGATTGTAATAAGGAATATCAGCTTCATCCTTTTGGGTAACTTTAAGTCCCGCACCGTAATAGAACGCTTCACAGTTTGAACCATGCGTTGCCAACCCGAACGTATCATCTTCCCATTTAACGACTCCGTCGCCGTTATCCTTAGCAACGGCAGTCATCATTTTATGCATCTCGTCAAACGTCCACTTATTCTCTTCAACAAGCTTGTAGGGATCAAAGCCGTGTGCTGTAGCAAGCTGTTTATTGAACATCATTACCCACGTCGCATCGTTATCCATAATGGATATATCGCCCGTGGCAAAATAGTTTTTGCCTGCGATAGAACAGTTTTCACGAAGTGTCTGATCCCACCACGGCTGTGTCAGATCAAGCGTATCAAACGAATTGAGATCCATCAGAAGCTGATTTTGCATCAGCGATATCGTGCCTGCCGTATTACACATCAACACCTGAAATTCATCAAGCCCGCTTTTTATGCTTATTCGTGCAGTTGATTCGGGTTCGTCCGACATCACTTCTTTGATCTTTACATCGTATTTTTCTTCAAGCCACATATTCCGTCTGTACACAGCGGAAACGATAGGGTCATCCGAATCGGTTTCAGCGAAAATATCTTTTGACTGCCAATCAGATGAATTATATCCGTCGCCCATAACGAGAAACGTAACGTCCTTGCCGCCGAAGGACAGATCATTCGGCAAATAATCGGGAAAAAGTTCACCCGTTTCGGTGCTCTGCTGTGCAGTCGTTTCCGTCGGTTTGTTGCCCGTATCATCGTTTGAACACGATGAAAACGAAAACGACGTTATCGCGGTGACTACCGCAAGAAAACCTGCAAGTATATTCTTTTTCATTTCAATTAAAGTGCCATAAGGTACTCAAAGCACGTGCGGCACTCGTCTTCTCCGCTGGGTGTAAGCGTTTCGCTTTCAACGATTATGGGCAAACCAAGCTCAACTGCTTTTGCGTGAACCGCTTTAACGGGTGCTTCGCCCTTGCCGAGCGGTATACCCTTACCGCCCTTGAATCCGTCCTTCAAGTGGATGCAGATAAGTCTGTCTTTGTATTCTTCAAGACTTTGTGCAGGATCGAGTCCGCCGTCAAACGCCCAGTACGTATCTATTTCAAGATACAGCGACGTTCTGTTTATTATGCTTTCCCACGGGATCATTCCGTCGTCATTGGGTCTGAATTCATAGCTGTGATTGTGGAAAGCAAGGCGTATTCCCTCTTTTTCAAGCAAGGGCTGATACTTATTTACAAGCTCAACAAACTCATCTATCTTTTCTTTCGTCGAAAAATCGTACGAAGGAATGATATAGTTTTTGTTGCCGATAGCTTTATGGAAAGCAACTGTTTCGTCAAACTTATTAACAAGGTCGTCAAGGCTTGAGTGTGTACCCCAAAGCTCAACGCCGTTGTCTGCAAGGAGCTTATTTACTTCCTCGGGTGTTCTGCCGAAAAAGCCTGCAAATTCTATCATCTTATAACCCATTTGGGCAACCTTTTCAACTGCCTGCTCAAAGTTTTTCATCGCTATGTCGCGGATGCTGTAAAGCTGAATACCGTACTTCATACTTTTCTCCTTAAACAATCTCTATTTTTTCTATTTTCTGTTCTTTCATGGGTTTGTCGAACCAGTCGGTCGAAACGGATGCAATTTTGTCAAGGACGTCGTATCCTTCAACAAGCTTACCGAATGCAGCATAATCTCCATCAAGGTGAGGACTGTCGTTATGCATTATAAAGAACTGTGAGCCTGCGGAGTTGGGATCCTGCGCTCTTGCCATTGAGATAACGCCTCTTGTATGCTTGAGATCGTTTTTAAATCCGTTGGATGTGAACTCTCCCTTTATAGAATATCCCGGACCGCCCATTCCGTTACCGTCGGGACAGCCGCCCTGTATCATAAAGCCTGCAATTACACGGTGGAAAATAAGTCCGTTATAAAAGCCTTTTTTTACAAGTGTTTCAAAATTTTCAACTGTTTTGGGTGCTACCTCGGGATAAAGCTCGAGAGTCATTACACCGCCGTCTGCCATCGTTATTTTTATCATTTGTCTTCTCCTTAATCAGCGACTCTTACGCTGTTTATTACGATATCCTTCAAGGGCTTATCATTACTGTCAACATCAACTGCACCAAGCTCTTCAAGCACGTCGAAGCCCTTCGTCATCTTTCCGAAGCCTGCATACTTACCATCAAGGGATGATTTTGCGCTGTTTGAAAGCACAATAAAGAACTGTGACGTTGCGCTGTCCATAAGCGTATCTTTTTCATTTTCCATCTGTCCGGTGAGGCTTGACTGACGAGCCATTGAAATAACGCCCGTTGTATGGGAAAGGTTATTTTCCACTCCGTTTTCTTTAAACTCACCCTTTATTGCCGTACCCGAGCCACCAGTGCCGTTCCCCTTAGGATCACCGCCCTGAACAACGAAATTCGCCACTATTCTGTGAAAAGTAAGACCGTCGTAAAATCCGCTTGTCGCAAGATCAACGAAGTTCTGAACCGTTATGGGAGCTATCTTCGGATAAAGCTCAAACTCCATACTTCTTCCGTCTTCGAGGAGCATTACTACGTTTACGATCTCTTTTGCCGTAACATCAAAACTTTCCTGTTTTTCGGGTGTTTTCACCTTCGAGCACGAGGTAAAAGATACTGCCGCAAGGACTGCAGCCATTGTTAATGCAACGATTTTTTTGATCATCATACATATCCTTTCTTTTTTTAAATTCAGTTTTCTCATCCGTATTATTTTACCAAAATAAGCTCTGTATGTCAATAGAAAAGGAAAATTATTATAAAATTATTCAAGGTGTAAAAAATCCCGAATAAGCCTTTTATTTCTGTACAGAATAGTAATATAAAATTCAGGAGGATCAATATGTTTAAAAAATTTCTTTGTCTTTTTCTGACTGCTTTTACCGTTTTTTCGTTAATTCCGTGTAACGCACACGGCAACATTCTTTCACCCGGTATGGAATTTATCAAAAAAGACGTAAAGGTTATCAAGACCTGTACGTACGGGGAGAATATTTCCTTTACAAAAAGTGACTTTTATGATATCGCAAACGGCGATTTTGACTCCGTTACGATAAGATCTTTGCCCGATACGAAATGCGGAACTTTAAAATTCGGAAATCTTGACGTTTTTGCAGGTCAGGTAATAAGTGCCGGCGGCATAGAATATCTCACCTTTCAACCGTCTTTATCAAACGCATCGTGTTCTTTTGATATATCGCTCGGGAATGGTGATATGAAGTGTCTTTTGTACGTTATAAACCGAGAAAATTCTTCCCCCGTCTGTGCCTCTTTTAAAATAAACACAGCCGAAAACATTCCCGTATTTTCACGTTTGAAAGCAGAGGATGATGACGGTGACGAAATGGAATACATCATAACGTCACAGCCCGAAAACGGTCTTCTTTCATTTACCGATAAAGCAAAAGGAATATTCAAATACACCCCTCACTCAGGTTTTAAAGGCACTGACTCGTTCACCTACCGAGTAATGGATAAATACGGAAACACAAGTGAAATTGCAACAGTCACCGTCAAGACATCAAAAAATAAATCGGGTATCGTTTATTCGGATATGTCAAACGATATAGCGCAGTATGCATCATTGAAGCTTGCCGAAAGCGGAATACTCGTCGGTGAAAAGATCGGAGATAATATGTATTTTTCCCCATCAAGCACCGTATCAAGATGTGACTTCGTCGTAATGGCGATGAAATGTGCAAATTACTCCCCCGACATATATAAGCAGACGAACACGGGTTTTGAAGACGACACCGCCATTTCTTCCTACGCAAGGGGATATATTATTACCGCATTAAATCTCGGCTTGCCGATAGAGGTATCGAGCAGTGAAAAAACAGTATTTTCACCAGACGAGCCGATAAGCGAATATGATGCGGCAAGGATCACCCATGCAATACTTTCTGAAGAAAAATGCGACGACGTGCTTGCATTTTTCGATGATACCGTAATAAGCACCGGCTCTTTCGGTGATAAAGGTGCTGATTTAAACAGACGCGGTGCCGCATTATTATTGAATATGATATCGGAAAACAAATAAGCGAAAAACAGACACAGCGTCATTATTACTGTGTCTGTTTTGTTATTATTCTTTTATAAAGTTTCTGAGTGAAGCAAGCTGTTCTTTTACTCTTACAGGTGCAGGGCCGCCGATGCTCTTTCTGTCCTCAACGCACGTTTTAAGATCAAGTGCGTGGTACACGTCGTCTTCGAATATATCGCTGAATTCTTTATATTCTTCAAGAGTAAGCGTATTCATCGTCTTACCGTTTTCGATACAGTAACCTACGAGCTGTCCCGTTATTTTATATGCATCACGGAACGGTACGCCTTTTTTAGCAAGGTAATCTGCACAATCCGTTGCGTTTATATATCCGCCCTCTGCCGCTTTGTGCATAGCATCAGCTTTAACCGTCGCAGTGTCGAGCATATTTGTAAATATGGAAATGCACATCGAGGTATTGTCGATAGCGTCAAACACCGCTTCTTTGTCCTCCTGCATATCTTTGTTATATGCCAAAGGAAGTCCTTTCATCATAACGAGAAGCGTGTTAAGATCTCCGTACACTCTTGCACACTTACCGCGTGTAAGCTCTGCAATATCAGGGTTCTTCTTCTGAGGCATTATGGACGAACCCGTTGAATAAGCGTCGTCAAGCTCAACGAAAGCAAATTCAGCCGAGCACCAGAGTATCATTTCCTCGGAAAATCTTGACAGGTGCATCATAATAAGAGAAAGAACGAAGCAAAGCTCAATTACAAAATCTCTGTCGGAAACGCTGTCCATACTGTTTTCAGTCACCGAATCAAATTCAAGGCTGTCGGCTACGAGCTGTCTGTTCGTTGGATGCGTCGTGCCTGCAACGGCGCAAGCGCCGAGGGGCATCATATTTATTCTCTTGTACGCATCGTCAAGTCTTTGGATATCACGGCGGAACATCTGACCGTATGCGGAGAGATGATGTGCAAACGTAACGGGCTGTGCTCTTTGCAAATGCGTATATGCAGGCATAACCGTGTGTATATTTTCTTCCATCTTATCACAGATAACTTCAATAAGACGGATGAGCTGTTTTCTTATCTCGTTTGCGGAATCTCTCAAATAAAGTCTTATATCGAGAGCGACCTGATCGTTTCTTGAACGTGCCGTGTGAAGCTTTTTACCGACGTCACCTATACGTGCGGTAAGTATCTGCTCAACGTACATATGTATATCTTCGGCATCCGAATCAAACGTAAGAGTACCGTTTTCAAAGTCGGCAAGTATGCCCTTCAAGCCGTTTATTATCTTTTCTCCGTCGTCGTCCGTGATTATTCCGCATTTTGCAAGCATTCCCGCGTGGGCTATACTTCCGAGTATATCCTGTTTATACATTCGGCAGTCGAACGGCAAAGACGAATTGAAATCATTTACTTCGGACGCAAGTTCTTTTTTAAAGCGTCCTTCCCACATCTTCATATATTTTCTTCCTTTCAGCTAAATAGACTGATGATTTTTTTAAGCTTTATGATCTATGTATTTTGCGTATTTTGAAATGTACTGCATACCCGACACGACCGTAAGTATAACGGTTATCGCCAAAAGCACGTAGTCGATTATGTAGTGAGATTTTATATAGCAATCGGGAATTATCGCATCGGAAACGAGCAGATATATTATGCAAACGCTCTGAAATGCCGTTTTTATCTTGCCGAGCATAGCCGCGGCGATAACCGTACCGTCGGAGCTTTTTGCAACAAGGCGGATGGACGTTACCGCAAGCTCACGGAATATCATCACTGCAAGTGCAAGAGAAAGCCAGAACTTCATATCGCAGAACTTTTGTATATCACTTCCTATCATTGCAAGAAACGTACCGAAAACGAGAAATTTATCTGCCAGAGGATCGAGAAATTTTCCGAAATTTGTAACGAGATTATATTTTCTTGCTATTGCACCGTCGGCGAAATCCGTAAGCGTTGCTATAAGAAACAGTGCCGCGCCTGCAAAAAGATGCCAAAACCCTTCGATGGGAAGTAAAATAAACACCATAACTATGGGTATCATAATTATTCTTAAAACTGTAAGTTTATTTGGTAAATTCATTTTTCAATCCCTTCCTTATTTTACCGATTCACCGATAAGGTCGTAGCTTTCGTAATCGGTTATTTTGACTTTCACCGTATCACCCGGTTTGTACTTCGTTTTATCTCCGTCAACATCGAAAAATACACAGCAGTCAACATCAGGGGCATCCGCGTAGCTTCGTCCGACGTACGCACCTGCGGCACCGTCGTACTCGTCAACAAGGACTTCAAGCACTTCTCCGATCTTCGATTCACTGTACCGGCACGCTATTTCAGCCTGTACAGTCATCACAGTATCAAGGCGTTCGTCCTTTACGTCTTCATCTATCTGATCTTCAAAGTCGTAAGCTTCCGTATCCTCTTCTCTTGAATACGTGAAAGCACCGAGACGCTCAAATTTCGTTTCTTTTACGAAATCAACAAGCTCTGTAAATTCTTCTTCCGTTTCGCCGGGGAAGCCGACGATGACAGTAGTTCTTATAACTATACCGGGCACGGCATCTCTCAAACGTTTTATCGCATCCTTTATAACAGCACTTCCGCCGTGGCGGTTCATTGCCGAAAGAACTCTGTCGTTTATGTGCTGTATCGGAAGGTCGATATATTTAAGCACCCTGTCGTTATCACGTATTTCATTAACAAGCTCGTCTGTTATTTTATCGGGATAGCAGTAAAGCAAGCGTATATGAGGGATCGACGTATTTTCGCATATTGCACGTATAAGCTTAACGAGCGAATACTCTCCGTAGATATCAACGCCGTAACGGGACGTATCCTGAGCTATCAAGGAAAGCTCTTTCGTTCCATCTTTATCAAAAAGCTTTGCTTCCTCAACTATATCTTCTATAGTTCTCGAACGGAATTTTCCTCTGATAAGAGGAATTGCACAATACGTGCATTTGTTATCACAGCCTTCGGCTATTTTTATGTAGGCTGAATGTGTGGGTGTCGTAACAACTCTTCCGCCGCCGAGCGGGGATGTGTTTTTATCTTTGAAAGAGGTATATCTTTCACCCTTAAGACTTCTTTCAACAGCCTCACAAATATCGTATATACTTCCGACACCGACGACCGCATCGACCTCGGGCATCTGTTCAAGTATCTGTTCACGGTATCTTTCGGCAAGGCAACCCGTGACGATTATCTTTTTTAGCTTTCTGTGTTCCTTGAGCCACGCTATATCAAGTATATTATCTACAGCTTCTTTTTTTGCACTTTCGATAAATGCACACGTATTGATTATTATAACGTCTGCGTCTATTTCCTCGGTAGTTATCTCGTATCCTTTTTCATCAAGCAGATGAAGCATCACTTCGGTATCCACTTGATTTTTACTGCAACCGAGTGATACAAAACCAATTTTAAGCATCATTTCACCTTTAAAATTAACATTATCAATTCATAATACCACGGATATATTAAAAAAATACACTTTCATTTTAAAATAAATATGAAATGTAGCCAAAATATTAACACGTATTACACACAGCAACGAAAAAACAGCAGAGAAAATTCCCTGCTGTTTTATACGTATGTTAAATGTATTTAATTTTTTCTGCAATGTGAATTCGGCTTTTGTATTCCGGGAGGAGAAAACTCGTTCACGGGGAAATCCATTGAACGGAATACAGAGCACGGATCATCGCTTTCGACAAACTCACATTCCTTTTCGGGAACGGAATATTCCGTTGCGTTTATAAGATACTGTTCGGGGCGTTCTATTCTCGTAACGGAAAAGAAACCGATCGACACAGCTAAAAATCTATCACCGGGATCTGCAAGGTCACCTGATATTCTTGAACGAACACCGTGTGGCACCTCGCTTGCCGAACAGCAGCAGCAACAGCAGCCGCACTGTTGCTTTTCAAGGATACGCGTGGTCAGTATCACGGGGTCTGCAAGTTCAACGACCGCAACGGGAAGGTTCGTCGAAACGCATCCGTTATTCGAAAGATCGGGTATCGAACAGAAGTTATCCTCGTCGGGATTGCTTCTGAATATCGAAACATTACCTTCGCTTCCGAAAAGCACGACTTTTTTATCGCAGACCGCAATTCCCTCTATTATCTGACGGTTAGACATACACACACAGCACTCAAACGTCATTCTGACATATATGCGTATATCTATCTGGTAGAAGCCTCTGTTGAACGGTACGGGATTTACCGTAATATTCGTTGCGGCAATAGATGCCGAACAAGTACGCACGTTGCTTGAATGCTCCACAACGTCACGTCCGTAATCGGTAAGAAAGACCGCTACATCCTCAAAACAATCTTTATCTCTGCAGCTGTCAAGTATGCGGTAAGTATCTATATAAGCCAGGTCACGGGAATTACCGACATTCCCGGAACAACAGCCATTTCTGTTATCTGACACTTTGGTATCTGTCCTCCGTTAGTATATTATTTTCAATCGAGAGTACGCCGTACCCTCACTGATATAATATGACAACGGCTTGAGTTTGACACATCATTTCCTTTTCGAATGTGACACTATCATACATAAAACAACACCGAGCGCACACAAGCCGAGATATGCGTAATTCTTCCCGACGCCTTCGATTATTTCCTCGTTTGCATCAGCTACATCAAATTCCACAATCACACTGCTGTCTGTTATATAATTTTCATCAAACGGTGCTATATTTGTAAAATACACGGTAAGCTTTTTTTGATCCTCGGATAGTTCGGACTTTTGGGTATAATGAAGCGTTATACCGTCAGTCGTGGTAAGCTTTCCTGTATGGTACGGCACGCCGTTTGAATATTCGACGCTTATCCGAGAGGTGTCAATATCCGTTTTCTTCGGCTTTATCTCCATAATGCCCGAGGAAACGTTTCCGCCGTATTTTGCAACGATACGCACGTCATTAAGGCGCGACATACCGAGTGTGTCTATTTCCGCACGGCAAGAGCCTTTTTCAAGTTTGTATTCACCGATAAAATTATCTTCGTGAGCTGAATTTTTATAAAGCTTCACACTGTCGTGTTTCAAGGCGTTTTCACCGTTTAAAACGGTGACGGTAACCTCAGCACGGTCTTCATAAACGGCAGTAACGTCGGACACTTCAACGTGAGTATGTTCAAGATCATCCTCTAATTTATAAGGAGTTTTGGAAATATCGGGAGTGGGAAAGTAAACCGTGAAAAACTTTTCAACGTTTGGTATATGTTTATTTCCGAAATCTTCCGTATCGCTGCCGCAAAGAAGATACGTATAACGCATCACGTTTATTCCGTCGTTTGTCACCGAATCGTCCCACGTTACGTCAACACCGTACCACTTATCATAAACGTATACGGCACACCACATATGCGGAGATATCTTGCCGTCGTTTCCGACACCGTCACCGGGAATCAGCACGCACGGAATACCAACGGCATCGCAAAGCATCTTGAAAGCTTTTGAATAGCCCTCGCACACAGGACCTTTCTTGGGATCGTTATCGCTCAAGAAGGCAGATGTTGCATCCCACGCTCTTGCATCTGCTTTTTCGTTTTCACCTTTTTTTACGTATGAATTGTACGCGTTCGTTTTGCACAGCGTATCGTGAAACAAAAGTATTTTTTCATAGACAGACCTGCATTCTTTTGCACGTTTCAATATATCTTCCATTTTGCTTTGCACGAGTCTTTCATCTTCTTCTATCTCAGCTTTTGACGTATACGGAAGGGCGTAATAATTCTCTTCATCTTCATTTTTTTCGGCGGTGATACTGTATATAACGCCCTCTGATAACGTATATACAAACGAAAGTTTGTTGTGAGATATCCAGAATAGTTCCGGGTGGTCAAGAGAAAAAGCGGATGCCGCACTCTGCACGATCACATCTATATCTTTTTCAGATACCCCGTTTTCAAAGTATATTGTAACGTTGCTTTTGCCATCCTTCATAAGCTCCGCATTTTTCAAAAAAGCATCATATACTGTGGCGGCTTCAAATGAAAGACAATCTCGGTACGTTACCGAAAATTCTTCCGTCCTTTCTGTCTCCGTGCAAACACAAGGCAATACAAAAACAACGGCGATGACAAACGGCAATATTTTTTTAAAACATATCATTTCAATTTCGACCCCTGTATTTTATATTGCAGTTCAAGAACCGTATTTTCGGAAAGAAGCTTCGATAAAAGCACGGCAAGCTTCATTTTTGCACCGACGATAGTGACGTCTGCACGTTTCTCCATCGCATCCACCGTGCATTTTGCACATTTTTCCGCGCTTATTCCTTTAAGCGGCTTTGAAACGCCTGCCGTTTTTTCAAACGGAGTACTGACTGCCCCCGGACAAACAACACAAACCCGTACTCTTGATTTGCGTTTTTTAAGCTCGTAATCGACAGCTCTGCTGTAGGAATAGACGTATGCCTTTGATGCGGCGTACGATGCCATAAGAGGCTCGGGAGTAAACGCCGCAGACGAGCAGACGTTCATAATAACGCCTTTTTTCATCGTTTGCGAAAACAGCTTCGTCAGAATCTGCAATGAAGTTATATTTACGTTTATCATATCAACGTCGTCATCTACGGATATCTTATCAAAATCGCGAACGAAGCCGAAGCCTGCACAGTTTACGACAGCAGTGACGTTAAGACCGCTGTATTTCTCATGAAGCTCAACACACTGTTCTTTTTTCGAAAGATCGCACAAATGCGGTATCATACCGTACTGCTCGGCAAGTGCTGAAAGCACCGCTTTATTTCTTCCGCAGGCGATCACTTTATATCCTTTTTGCGTAAGTATTACCGCCGTTTGCTTTCCTATTCCGGAAGTAGCCCCCGTCACGAGTGCATATTTTTTCATACTTCTCCTTACGCTCCGAAGCGGTCGGCTTCCGCCGTTGCCATTTCGTCGCATATTTCATTATATTTATGACCGTTATGCCCTTTCACCCAAACGTATTCCATATCGTGGATATCCGTAAGAGATAACAGTTTTTCCCAAAGTTCGGGATTGAGCGCAGGCTTTCCGTCGCTTTTTTTCCATCCTTTTTTCTGCCATCCCTTCGCCCAGCCGAGCTTCAGTCCATCTATAACGTATTTGGAATCGGAACACAGTACAACACGGCACGGATATTTAAGAAGGCTGAGAGCTTCTATAACTGCCGTAAGCTCCATTTTATTATTCGTCGTTTCTTTATCTCCGCCGCAAATACGCTTTTCAACGCCTTCGTATATAAGAACAGCACCCCATCCTCCGGGACCGGGATTTCCTCTGCACGCCCCATCAGTATATATATTCACAGTTTTCATCTTTTCGCACCTTTGCAAATTACAAATTAACACTGTGTCCGCAATAAAGCGTAAACACAAGCTCTTGAATTTTAAAAAATAAAATTCATATGCGCTAATTGTATCACAAATATCTGCATATTTCAAGTGGGGCAGTTTTTATATAATTTATAAAAATGTGTTGATTTTTTCAGTTATTTGTGATAAGATAAAATTGATTTGTTATAGTATAATAATTTACTTTAGTTACGGAGGTGTCGGTGTGACGATACTCGAACAAATATCCGAAAAGTTACAAAAAGGAAGAGGGCGCGAGCTTGAAGCGCTCATAAAGCAAGCACTTGAAGAAGGTGTAAGTGCAGAAGACATACTCAACGGCGGTCTTATTTCCGGTATGAGCATTGTCGGAGAAAAATTCAAATCGGGTGAGCTTTATCTGCCCGAGGTAATGATGGCGGCGCGTGCTATGGACGGCGGTGTAAAAATACTGAAGCCCGCTCTTACGGCTGTCGGCGTTGAACCGATCGGACGTGCCGTTATATGCACGGTAAAAGGCGACAAGCACGACATAGGCAAAAATCTTGTAAAAATGATGATAGAAGGCGCAGGTATCTCGTGCGAAGATCTCGGCGTTGACGTTCCTGCAGAAAAAATAGTAGAAGCCGTAAAAAGAACAAACGCAGAGATCGTTTGCCTTTCTTCCCTTCTTACCACTACTATGCCCGAAATGAAAAACGTCATTTCGGCTCTCGAAGAAGCGGGAATACGAAAAAATGTAAAGGTAATGGTCGGCGGTGCTCCGCTTTCGCAAAAATTTGCCGATGATATAGGTGCGGACTGCTACACTCCCGATGCCGCATCGTGCGCTGAGGTTGCAAAGAGTTTCTTTATCAGATAACGCATAATGAAAAAATACGAAAGCACTCTTTTCGATAATTTAAAAAAGCTGGACTTTATTTTACTCATTCCCGCCATTTTACTTACCGTGTACGGGATAATAGTTATATCATCTGCTGTAAATTATCTCGGTGAAAATAATCTTACGACCGTTCAGATAATGGCGTCAACGATAGGTTTTTTCACAATGATAGTTCTGTCGCTTATTGATTACGACAGACTTCTTAAAAGAATGGCTATCCCGATGTTTCTTGCATCGTGCGCCCTTCTGATACTGCCGATAGCGGAAGATATCCCGTCGATGCTTCACGGTTCTTTGGGCAACAACGACAGCTGGATATCACTTCCCGGTTTAGGCGTCAACCTACAGCCTGCCGAAGTCGTGAAAATACTTTTCATAATGACATTCGGTTATCACCTCGGAATATTGAAGCAAGGTAACATCAACAGTCTTAAAAGTCTTTTGATGATATGTATGCACGGCGGTGTCATTATGGTGTGCGTTATGCTTGAAATGGACCTCGGTGCACTCATTTCCTTCGGAATAATATTTGCCGTAATGTGTTTTTGTGCAGGCATCAGCTTTTGGTACTTCATTGCCGCAGGCGGTCTGCTTATAGCGGCATCTCCCATAATGTGGAAGATACTTAACGAGTACCAAAGGATGCGTATCCTTGTCGGATTCGATCCTACGCAAGATCCTGAAGGATACGGTTATCAGGTATTGCAAAGTATGCGCGCCATTGCAAACGGCGGTTTTTCGGGATGCGGTTATGCAAGCGGTACGATATCACAAAGCCCGTACGAATCAACTCTCCCCGCAAGGCAAACAGATATGATATTTGCCGTTATGTGTGAGGAATTCGGTTTTATCGGTGCTGTTGTATTCTTCGCTCTGATAATAATTCTCGTATTGCGTATTCTTGTTATTGCAAGACGCAACAGGGACAACTACGGTATGTTTATATGTGCCGGTGTTGCAACAATATTTATATTCCAGACTCTTGAAAACATCGGAATGTGTCTCGGCCTTTTACCCGTTATCGGAATAACCTTGCCGTTTATCAGCTACGGCGGTTCTTCGATAGTAAGTATGTATATGTGTCTCGGCGCTGTAATGAGCGTTGGTATTCATAAAAAAAATCATCCTATTTCAGAAAGGAAAGGTTATAAAAAATGAAAATAGAAACAAAGTGCCTGCATGCAGGCTATAAGCCGGAAAACGGCGGTCCCCGCGTCGTACCGATCGTACAGAGTACAACGTATGTATTTGATTCAACTGAGCATATAGGTGAGCTTTTCGATATGCCCACGGCACATATGTATTCACGTTTTTCGAACCCCACGGTAGAAGCTGTTGAAAAGAAAATAGCAGAGCTTGAAGGTGGTGTCGGTGCTATGTGTACCTCCTCGGGCCAGGCGGCTTCCCTTCTTTCAATACTCAACCTTTGCCACAGCGGTGACAGCTTCATTGCCGCATCCGAAATATACGGCGGAACCGTAAACCTTTTCTCCTTCACGCTTAAAAAGCTCGGCATCGAATGTATATTCGTAAATCCCGAAGCTGACGAAGAAGAGCTTATGAAGGCGTTCAAACCCAACACAAAGGCAGTTTTCGGCGAAACACTCGCAAACCCTGCGCTTACCGTTCTTGATATTGAAAAATTTGCAAGAGTCGCTCACGCAAACAAAGTTCCCCTTATAATAGACAACACGTTCCCGACTCCGATACTTTGCCGTCCGATCGAGCACGGTGCCGACATTGTTATCCATTCAACGACAAAATATATGGACGGTCACGCACTTCAGGTAGGCGGTGTTATCGTTGACGGCGGTACGTTTGACTGGAGAGCTTCGGGCAAATTCCCCGAATTCACAGAACCCGATGAGTCTTACCACGGCGTTGTTTACGCTGACTTTGCCGCACCCGCCGCATTCATTACAAAAGCAAGAATGCAGCTTATGAGAGATTTCGGTGCATATCCTTCCGCTCACTCGGCATTTTTGCTTAACCTCGGACTTGAAACGCTCCACGTAAGAATGAAGAGATACTGTGAAAACGCAACTAAGGTAGCACAGTTCCTTTCCGCAAGTGACAAAATAGAAAAGGTCGTATATCCCGGTATCAACAACGATCCCGTAATGTACGAAAGAGCGAAGAAGTATCTCCCCGACGGCTGTGCAGGCGTCGTAACGTTCTTTATAAAAGGCGGAAAGAATGCCGCTGTCAAGTTTATGGACGGACTTAAGCTTGCATCAAACGAAGTTCACGTTGCCGATATACGCACGTGTGTGCTTCATCCCGCAAGTGCAACGCACCGTCAGCTCACCGACGAACAGCTTGTAGCCGCAGGTATAAATCCCGGACTTATAAGATTCTCCGTAGGTCTTGAAAATGTAGACGATATCATAGCAGATATCGCACAGAGCCTTGACAATCTTTAAAAAAATAAACGGTAGCCGACGAAAATCGGTTACCGTTTCATTTTTAAACAGCCGCAGGTCTTAATATGGTTTTTCTATTCGGGTCGTATTTTTTTGACGTTATGTGTATAAGCAATTCTTCAAGTGACGCAATTATCGTTACAATGCCGAGAAGAACACATACAGAGATAAGAAAATTTGTCATCACAAAATACGGAACCGTAAAGATAACAGCTCCCGTCGTTTTGTTCATATACGTATGTATTGATGCAAAACGGTGGTATTTTATCGCTGCGATAAGATAAGACGCAATTCTTATCACGACAGCTGATACACCCATCATCCATACAAAAAGCGGAAGTTTTTCAAGGAGTTTTTCAACAATACGTATAAACAATACAAAATAGAACGAAAGGTCGGCAACACTGTCAAGCTTTGAACCGAATTCGGTCGTTGATTTTGTAGCTCTTGCGATAATACCGTCAAAAACATCACTCAGCCCGCAAAGGGTGTAAATCACAAAGAACTCACGCGTAAACGGTTCAATAAATAGAAGAAGTATCAATGAACCGAAAATTCTGAATGACGTAATTATATTTGGAACAGTTAATATTTTTTCTTTCATTTTACCCTAAATAAACACCGAAACTTATTTTTTGAACATCGGGGAATAATCTTCCTCGCCTTTTGATTTTGTAAACAAGCTTACAGCAAGCACACCTGCATCTATCAATGCGTATGCAATAGCAATTACGGTTATGATAACAATGAGTGTTTTGGGTGTCATATGCGCTCCGCTTACAGTCATACCGTTAAAGTAGAACAGCAAACTTACGTTTATCATCATAAGCACGGCGTGGAGCAGGAGCCTTACTTGAAATCCAACCTTTTTAAGCTTGAAAACAAGGTTGATAAACGCCGTCGCCATAGAAAACATAAATAGCACGATATAGTTGAACATGGCAATATACGGCACTTTTATGTGCATACTCTCAGACAGCACCGTTAAAAAAAACAAAAATACGGTAAAAATAAGAGAGCCTGTTTTAAGTCTTTCGTAAATAAAAGCCCACTTCTTTTTCATCTAATCAATCTCCATAACTGTAATATATCCATAATATCACATTTTTAAATTTTGTCAACATTTTTTTTCGCATTTATCGTAAACTTACGGTTAAAAATAAAAGTAATAAATATTTTTGTAAAAACATTGCATTTTCAGGATTAATGTGATACAATATTTTAAACGCCTGAAAGGAGATAATTACAATGGCTGAATCTATACTTGATGCTTACAAAACAGAGCAGAAAAAAGAAGTGGTAATTGACGCTTCAAAAAAATTGAAGATAGGAATAATCGGTACAGGTTGGATAGCTGACGCACATATGGCAAGCTATAAGAGAATGCCCGATGTTGAGATCGTGGCAGCTGCCGATCTTATTCCCGGAAAAGCAGACGCATTCCTTAAAAAACACGGTTTTGAAGGTGTCCGTACGTATCTTTCACACAAAGAAATGCTTGACGCTGAAACAGATCTCGATGCTGTAAGCGTTTGCACATATAATATGACACACGCAGAATGTACGATATATGCTCTTGAAAAGGGTGTAAACGTATTGCTTGAAAAGCCCATGTGCGTAACTCTTGACGAGGCAGTTGCTATCTGCCGTGCTGAAAAGAAGAGCGGCAAGGTTCTTTCAATAGGCTTCCAGCCCCGTTTCGACGATAATATGAAGATGATAAAGAAAGTCGTTGAAAGCGGTGCACTCGGTGAGATCTACTACATTCAGACAGGCGGCGGAAGAAGACGCGGTATTCCTACTCCTTTCGGCACGTCCTTTATCGAAAAAGAAACAGCAGGTATCGGCGCACTCGGCGATATCGGATGCTACTCACTCGATATGGTACTTAACGCTATCGGATATCCGAAGCCTCTCACGGTTTCCGGTTACAAGTCCGACTTCTTCGGAACTAACCCCGAATATATGCCCTGCCCCGAATACGCTGCAAAATTCGGCGTTGACGACTTTGCAGCAGCATTTGTAAGACTTGAAGGCGGTATCGTTCTTGACTTCCGTATTTCTTGGGCAATGCACGCTGACACACCCGGTGATACGATAATCTTCGGTAAGAAGGGCGCGCTCCGTATTCCTTCCACAGAATGCTGGAACGGTACAGTCGGCGGTGCTATGACACTGTATCACGACCTTTGCGGAAAGCAGACTGAAACAAAGGTTCCGCTGTTTGACGAAAAGGGCAAGGATTCACTCTTCGATATGAAGATCCGTTCATTCCTTGACGCTATCAAGAACGGCACATCCGCTCCCGTTCCCTCAAGCGAGATCATCTACAACCAGGCTATCATCGACGGTATATTCCGTTCCGCTGAACTCGGCCGTGAGATCGAAATTGATATCCCCGAGATCTGATAAGATTTTCCTAACCGACTCAAATTTCCGTTTGAGTCGGTTTTTTATATTCTTAATCTGATTTTAAAGTTGTATAAAAAGAGCGCTCATAATGGAAAACTCCAAAATGAGCGCTCTTTTGAGAGAGGAAGGGATTACTGTGTAAGATCGTCGTCGGGAAGCTCAATACCGGGATGAACTACTCCGCTTGACGTAACGACGTCGTCACAATCAATGATCGTGATTTCAAGTTCGGGGGATGTGTACTTTTCCATTTTTTCTTCTCCTTTACTGATTAACATAATTTTCGGCTGCATTGCCGTATTTTATTATACATTCAAGCAGTGATGCAAAAGCTGTGTCTTCCGTATTTATTTTCTTACTTATGTAAGATTCTATACTGTAGGAAAACGTATCGCTGATCGCTTCGTCGCCGCTGTATACGGTGAAATAAAGTGTTTCGCTCATCATTGTGGCATCTGCTCCGTCAAAATAGAACATATAGCCGTTTGCAAGCTCATCTGATATATCGGTTATATTTTCCGCATCAACTGTCCATTCTCTGCCACTTTCGCTCTTTATTTTAACGGAAAGTGCGTCGCTCGTTTCGGATATGAATTTTATGCGGAATTCTACTTTATCCATAAGGTTGAGTCCTGCGGACTTCCACGTTGCTTTCGGGGTGCTTATCGTTTCGTACTTTGTATTCTGTACGGAGGTAAGCTCACCTGTCGTGGTGGATGCCCAAGACTTTTGTTCGTCTGTAAGCTTTGCGTTTGCAAGTGCGTTCGTTTTATATCCGCTGTATATCTGCGATGATGCACCGTAGTTGAGCATATCGACCAGAAGCGTGCGGAGCGCCTCATCAAACGAATATTTTTCAAGCATATTGTAGCAGTAAGTTGCAATACTGTATTCAATAGGTTCACTTGCAAATACGTTACCTTCAAAGTTCGAATAAAGAACCGCTGTTACCGTGTCGTTCATCATATTGGCGCTTATATTTTCAAATTTGAAAACGTATTTGCCGCCGCTTACAGTGTAGTCTGTTATAACAGTTTCAACACCGTTAAGAGTAACGACGACGTATGGAGCGGAAAAAGCGTCATCTGTAAACTGTGAAGCATCAGCTTTGAAATTGAGGGTAAGTGCGCTGTAAAGCTCAATAGATGCGTTAGTAAGTTCGGGCACCTTAATATCCCCAAGACATATAATATTTGAATTCAAAAGACACTCGTTATTTGAATCGATCGTGATTTTTTCCCACTCTTCCGCAGTTCCATTGTAAATAACCGTTTCAAGGCTCGAACAATTCATAAACGCAGAATCATCTATACTTGTAACACTGTCACCAATTTTAACCGACGTAAGGCTTGAACAATTGTAAAATGCACCCTCACCTATACTTGTAACGCCGTCAGGAATTGTAATCGACGTAAGGCTTGAACAATCACTAAATGCATCATCGCCTATACTTGTAACACTGTCAGGAATTGTAACCGACGTAAGGCTTGAACAACCCTCAAATGCAGAAGTGCCTATACTTGTAACACTGTCAGGAATTGTAACCGACGTAAGGCTTGAACAATCCTCAAATGCATACCGGCCTATACTTGTGACACTGTCGGGAATTGTAACCGACGTAAGGCTTGAACAACCGTAAAAAAGATAAGAGCCTATTTCTGTAGTTCCGGCAGGAATAACGATATCCGTTACCACCTCACCGTTTACATAAAGCTTTGCACCGTTACAAAGCGGGTTTGAATTGTAATAGCCAAAATCAATTTCACACCACTTTGCAATATCTGTTATATAAACCTTTTCAAGGCTTGAACATTCGTAAAACGCATTATTGCCTATACTTGTTACGCTGTCAGGAATTGTTATCGACGTAAGGCTTGAACAATTTCTAAATGCAGTAACGCCTATGCTTGTAACACTGTCGGGAATTGTAACCGACGTGAGGCTTGAACAATTCACAAATGCAAAATCGCCTATACTTGTAACACCGTCTTCAATAACAACAACTTCAATGGAACCTTTCTGATAAAACGGTGATCCTGCATCGTAATAACAATACATATTGCCCGTACCGCTTATTGTAAGTGTACCTGCGGCGAGCGAGTAAAAAATTTCCTCGCCGCACATGCCGGACGAAAAGTGAATGTTAGCACTTGTAAATTTTCCGTTAGCTACGTTTATTGTTACGTTTGACCATTGAGATTCGGAACCGGCATAGTAGACATCGGCAAGGCTTGTACACGAAGCAAATGCACTTGCGCCTATTTCGGTGAGAGATTCGCTTATGTAAACAGTTTTCAAACTGTCACATGAATAAAATGCGTGTGCGCCGATAGTTGTAATGACTGAGTCGAGAATTACCGTTTCAAGGTTATCAAGTCCGTAAAACGCACGTTCGCCAATGGAAGTTACGCCGTCTGAAACAATAATGTGCTTTATGTCAGCTACGTACTTATACCAGGGTGCATCGCCGTCAATATAATCCGGAATATCTCCTACACCTGTAACAATAAGTGTATTATTATCATATATTCTCCAATCAAGAGAACCGCAAGTACCCGATGAAAAACAGAACTTGATATTTGCATCCAAAAGAGGATCGTTATCTTGACCTATTGTAATATTATTCCACTCTTCTTCGCTTCCACCATAATATACGTCTGCAAGAACATCACAACAAATAAAAGCCCCATCACCTATAACTGTAACACTGTCACCAATTGTAACCGACGTAAGGCTAAAACAACAAGAAAATGCCCCCTCACCTATACTTGTAACACTGTCACCAATTGTAACCGACGTAAGGTAATAACAATGTGAAAATGCCTCCTCGCCTATACTTGTAACACCGTCGGGAATTGTAACCGACGTAAGGTAATCACAAGCTGCAAATGCATATTCGCCTATACTTGTAACATTATCAGGTATTGTTATGTTTGTAAGGAA
>JAZOSS010000067.1:0-8935 GCA_045657205.1 Eubacteriales bacterium | reverse complement strand
AGCATTTCACAAAACCCGTAATATGCGATGCACCGGGCGGTAAGCTTGAACCTATGACGGTACAACCGATAACCGTGAATGATCTTTATCACCCCATTTCAATGTTCAGAACGGCGGACGATACGTACGTGTTTGACTTCGGACAGAACATAGCAGGCTTTTGTCCGCTTCCGCTTTATCACGGAATGAAAAAAGGTCAAAACGTAAAAATGAAATTTGCCGAAATACTCAACGACGAAACGGGCGAGCTTTTTATGGCACCTCTCAGAGGTGCGAAAGCAACCGATACGTATATAGCAAACGGAAGAGAATCAAACGATAAAATATGGTCGCCTTCTTATTCCTACCACGGCTTCAGATATATGCAGCTTGAAGGATACGGCACGATACCCGATAAGGAAGATTTTGTTGCTTTTGCCATTTATTCTGACGTTGATAATTTATCTGATTTCAGATGCGGATCCCCTATGGTTGATCGCATACATAAAAACTCCGTTATGACGGAAAAAGCCAATATCCACGGTATACTTACCGACTGTCCGCAAAGAGATGAAAGAATGGGCTGGCTCAACGACGCAACGGTAAGATTTGAGGTAACACCGTATAACTTCGATATGGGACGGCTGTTTCCGAAAATAGTAAAGGATATTTATGAAAACCAGCAGGTAAGGGGAGCTGTAACGTGTACCGTTCCGTACGTGTTCGGCGGCAATCCCGGTGACCCTGTCTGCTCGGCGTACCTCATAGCCGCATATCAGTCTTTCTTGCATTATAACGATACAAAGGTTATAGACGAGTATTTTGACGGTTTTGCAAAATGGGAAGACGTGCTTTTAAGCCGTTCCGAGGATTATATCGTAAATTACTCATACTACGGAGATTGGGCATCGCCCGTGTATGCTTGCAAAGCCGAAGAAGACGCAGGCTCTGCCGTAACTCCCGGAATACTTATGTCAACGGGATATTCGTATTACAACTGCAAGCTTTTAAGTGAGTTTGCAAGAATAACGGGCAGAGAGGATAAAGTTGAGTATTATAACGAGCTTTCTGAAAAAATAAAGGAAGCCTTCAATAAAAAGTGGGTAGATCAAGAAACGGGAGTTGTCGCAACGGGCTCACAAGGCGCACACGCTTTCGCACTTTGGCTCGATATACTTCCCGACGGCGTAAAAGAAAAGACCGCTGAACTTATGAAGAATGACCTCGTTAATAATGATTATAAAATAACGACAGGCAACCTTACAACGAAATATCTTTTCGATATGCTTGCAAAATACGGATACGTAAACGAAGCCTGGACTCTTTTGAACAGAAGCGAATATCCGTCGATCGGCTTTGAAATAAACCACGAAGCGACGACCGTGTGGGAAAGATTTGAGCTTAAAAAGAACCCGGGAATGAACTCACACAACCATCCTATGTACGGTGCACTTGATTATTTCCTCCACGCATATATAGCAGGCGTAAAACCGACAGACGGAGGCTTCCGACACGTTGAAATCAAACCGTATATGCCTGATACGCTTCTTTCCTGCAGTGATACCGTGTCAACTCCTTACGGCGATATTGAAGTTAAATGGGTGAGAAGATACGGAAAGAAAACGCTGTATCTTACAGTTCCTTTCGGAATTACGGCACACGTTGATTTCTGCGGAGAAGAAAAAACGGTAAAATACGGCTCATACATATTCACATCGGAGGAATAAAAGTGGAAAGAAAAGAGCTTATTGTATCAAGTGTTGAAAAGCATAAAGACTTGATGCTTGATGCGGAAAAATATCTTTGGTGCCATCCTCAAACGGGTTTTAACGAATGGCAGGCACACGAATATCTGAAAGAAAAGTTTGAGTCTTTGGGTTATAATTTGATCGAAGCGGGGAATATCCCGGGATTTTATACGGATATTGATACAGGCATCCCCGGACCTACTTTGTATATTATGGGTGAGCTTGATGCACTTGATATCGCCAACCATCCGCAAAGCATCGACGGTGTGACACATTGTTGCGGTCATCACGCACAAGGAGCAACGCTTCTCGGAATAGCCGCCGCACTCAAAGAAGACGGAATGATTGACGGTATGGCGGGTAAAATAAGACTCATAGCAACACCCGCTGAGGAAATGATACAGCTTTCATACCGTGACGAGCTTCGCAAAAAAGGTGTAATATCGTATATTACGGGAAAAGTTGAGCTTATGAAGAGAGGCTTCTTTGATGAAAGAGGGCTTTCACTTATGATACATACGAACACGAATGATGACGGTCTTGAATTCAAAGCAGGACCGGGTTCTAACGGATGTATCATAAAAATATTGAAATATAAAGGTAAAGCAACCCACGCGGGTGCTGCACCTCACCTCGGTATCAATGCGCAGTATGCGGCGACACTCGGGCTTCAGGCGTGTAACGATCTTCGCGAAACTTTCAAGGAAAGTGATTTTATAAAATTTCATCCGATAATGAAAGGTGTGAATTGCGCTGTAAATATCATTCCCGATGAAATGGAGATCGAAAGCTACGTCAGAGGTAAGACGGTCGAGGCTATAAGCTATGAAAATAAAAAATTGAACAGAGCGCTTGCAGGGGCGGCAGTCTCAATGGGCGCAATGCTTGAGATACACGACCGCCATTCAGCCGCCCCCGAACTTCACAGTGAAGAATTTATGCGTCTGGCTGAAAAATGCTGTTCTGATCTTGTCGGAGAGGATAAGGTTGAATTTCTTTATGAAGGATGGGGAACTGCCTGTTCCGATTTTGGTGATCTTACGGCAGTTATGCCGGGACTTCAATTCAATGCCGCGGGCGGTAAGGGAGTTTGCCACAGCGTTGATTTTGAAATAAACGAGCCGTGGAGATATTGCAAAAACTCGGCATCAGCACAGCTTCTTATAGCGTATGAGCTTCTTTGCAATAACTGTGCAAATGCGGAAAATATTATCGAAAAGTATACCCCGCCGTTTTCTTCCATTGACGAGTATTTTAAATTCATAGATACTCTGATGCTCGACTGCGAGGCGGTCACCTATGCTCCTGATGGAACGGTTACGGTTAAATATATGTAAGATTAAATACATTAATAAATAAAAAATCAAGGCCTTAAAATAAAGCCTTGATTTTTTATTTAAAAGAATTATTAATAATTTTCGCTTTTGATTTCGAAATATGCTCTCGGATGAGCGCATACGGGGCATACCTCGGGTGCCTGCTTGCCAACGTGGATATGTCCGCAGTTACGGCACTTCCAGATAACAACGTCATCCTTTATGAATACTTTGTCGGAATTTACGTTGTCGAGAAGCTTGCGATATCTTTCTTCGTGTTCCTTTTCAACCTTTGCAACGCCTTCGAAAAGTGCGGCAATGTAGTCAAAGCCTTCTTCTTTTGCTTCCTTTGCAAACTGAGCGTACATATCTACCCATTCGTAGTTTTCGCCTTCTGCAGCGGCGAGGAGGTTTTCAGCAGTTTTACCAACGCCGCCGTTGAGAAGCTTGTACCACATTTTTGCGTGTTCTTTTTCGTTATCTGCTGTTTCTGTGAAAATTGCAGCTATCTGCTCATAGCCTTCTTTTTTTGCAGCAGATGCAAAGTAAGTGTATTTGTTTCTCGCCATGCTTTCTCCGGCAAATGCCGCCTGGAGGTTAGCTTCTGTTTTTGATCCTTTGAGTTCTTTCATTTCCATTTCTCCTTTAAAATATTTTTTGTACATTGATTATGTACTTAATTTCTTTTTTTACACACGCCAATATTTTCTGTCAAGCGAACGCATATTTATTGCAACAGCCATATGGTACTCGTTGATCTTCTCGCTTTTGTCTATGTCGGCAACGCTTCTGGCAACTCTCTGTATTCTGTCGTAAGCTCTTGCCGAAAATCCCATTTTCTCAAATGCGTCTTTCATAAGTTTTTTGGCTTCGTCCGTCAGTATACAGCATTTGCGTATCTGCATGGGCGAAAGCTGAGAATTTGAAAATATTCCAAGTTCTCTGTATCTGTCCTTTGCAAATTCTCTTGCTTGCCGTACACGCTCTCTTATTACAGCTGACGTTTCACCCGAAGCACTTGAAGAAAGCTCGTCGTATTTTACCTCGGGCATTTCAACCTGAATGTCTATTCTGTCAAGTAACGGCCCCGATATCTTTGCAAGATATTTTCTTATCTCACCGTCACCGCATGTGCATTGCTTTGTACGTGAACCGAAATATCCGCATTTGCACGGATTCATTGCACATACGAGCATAAATTTGCAAGGATACGTAAGCTTGCCGTTTACACGTGTTATCGTAACCTTACCGTCTTCAAGCGGTTGGCGCAAAACTTCAAGCGCTTCACGCTTGAATTCGGGTAATTCATCAAGAAAAAGCACACCGTTATCAGCAAGTGATATTTCGCCCGGCAAGGGGATCCTGCCGCCGCCGGACAGACCGACACTTGACATCGTATGGTGAGGTGAGCGGAACGGTCTTTGAGTTACAAGTGACTCTCCGTGAGAAAGCATTCCCGCCACCGAATGAATTTTTGTCGTTTCTATTGCTTCTTCAAATGAAAGTGTCGGCATTATCGTCGGCAGTCGTTTTGCAAGCATACTTTTACCCGAACCGGGCGGACCGATGAGAAGTACGTTGTGCGAACCGACGGCTGCTATTTCAAGAGCTGCCTTTGCTTTTTGCTGGCCTTTGACGTCTGCAAAATCAAGTGCATACGTTGAAAAAGCTGTCAAAAATTTTTCTTTGTCAAATGCTTCGGGAGTAATTCTTTCTTTACCGTTCAAGTGGGAAATAAGCTGTCGCAACGATCTTACGGGATAAATATTGACTCCTTCAACAACGGCAGCCTCGGGAGCGTTGTCGGCAGGAACGAATATTTCCGTCTTTCCTTCGTTTTTAGCGGCAACGCACATTGAAAGAATACCGCGGGATGCACGAACCTCACCCGATAAAGAAAGCTCACCTATAAAACAGCAGTTGTTGTAATTTTCCGCCGTACGTATCATTTCACACGCCGAAAGGATCGAAACAGCTATTGCAAGGTCGTATGCAGAGCCTTCCTTCTTTTTATCTGCAGGTGCAAGATTGACCGTCAGAAGCATGGAAGGGAACATCATACCGCTGTTTGCAACAGCCGCTTTTATTCTTTCTTTTGATTCTTTTATGGAGGCGTCGGGTAGTCCGACTATTTCAAAACCCGGTATCGTATTTGCCGAGTTACATTCAACCGTTACGGCATAACCGTCTATACCGAATAGTCCTGCGGCATAAACAACCGAAAGCATTAGTACGCTTTACCCCAATAAAGCATCTTCGTCGCAGGCTTACCGCAGCAGATACACTTATCGCCGCACGGCTCTTCACCGAAAGGCATACAACGGGACGTAACGTCGGCGATTTCTTTCATTTTAAGTTCACATTCAAGATCTCCGCACCACATTGCACGGATAAATCCGGGCTTTGATTTTGCTGTTTCTATGAACGAGTCAAGTTCAGTTTCGGTATACGTCATTTTTTCTCTGCGTTCATACGCTTTCTGATAAAGAGCTTCAGTGTATTTCTTGAGTTCTTCAATAAGTGCCTCTTCTACGTTGTCAAGGCTTACAAACGTCTTTTCTCTGTTATCACGGCGTACGAATACGCATTTGTTTTCTTCGATATCTTTAGGTCCGATCTCTATTCTTATCGGAACACCCTTCATTTCGTATTCGGCAAACTTCCAACCGGGAGAGTTATCGGAATCATCCATTTTTACTCTTGCAACAGATGAAAGCTTTTCAAGAAGCTCACCTGCTTTTTCAAGTACGCCTTCCTTGTGCTGTGCAATCGGCACGATAACTGCCTGGATAGGAGCGATAGCAGCAGGGAGAACAAGACCCGAATCATCGCCGTGTGCCATAATTATAGCACCGATCATTCTCGTTGATACGCCCCACGATGTCTGATAGCAAGGCTTGAGCTGATTATCTTTATCAAGATACTGAATTCCGAAAGCTTTTGCAAAATCACATCCGAAATTGTGTGACGTTCCGCCCTGGAGAGCTTTACCGTCGTGCATAAGTGCTTCAACCGTATATGTAGCGGCCGCACCTGCAAATTTTTCTTTATCTGTTTTCTTACCTTTTACAACGGGGATAGCAAGCTGCTTTTCGTAAAAATCAGCGTAAATGTTGAGCATACGGAGCGTTTCCTGTTCAGCATCCTCAGCCGTTGCGTGCATCGTGTGACCTTCCTGCCAAAGGAACTCTCTCGTTCTCAAAAAAGGTCTTGTCGTCTTTTCCCATCTTACAACGCTGCACCACTGGTTGTAAAGCTTCGGAAGATCTCTGTAAGATTTTATTATGTCCTTATAGTGGTCGCAGAAGAGGACTTCCGAGGTTGGACGTACGCACATTCTTTCTGTAAGCTTTTCACCGCCGCCGTGTGTTACCCAGGCAACTTCGGGAGCAAAGCCTTCGATGTGTGCCTTTTCCTTGTTGAGAAGGGATTCGGGGATGAACATAGGCATATAGATATTTTCATGTCCCGTTTTCTTGAATTCGGCATCGAGGAGCTTCTGTACGTTTTCCCAGATAGCGTAGCCGTAAGGTCTTATTATCATACAGCCCTTTACGCCCGAATAGTCAACGAGGTCTGCTTTTTTTACAACGTCAGTGTACCACTTCGCAAAGTCTACATCCATAGCGGTTATTTGTTCTACGAGTTTTTTTTCTTTAGCCATTTTTATCTGTCCTTTATATGATATTAAAATATAATTTACCAAACTACATTTTACTAAACATTTGTATCATAATTGAATACAAATCGTAAATAATGTTTATATTTGACAGAAAACAGACTTGCTTTTCGGCAAGTCTGCTTCGTTTAAAGAATTATACAAATAAGTCCGCCCGAACCTTCGTTGATTATTTTTTCAAGTGTTTCGGAAAGGCGCACTCTTGCATCGGACGGCATATGTGAAAGCTTGGTGTTAAGTCCCTCGTTTACAAGCTCATACAAGGATTTTCCGAACATATTGGTATCCCATATTTTTGCAGGGTCTTCTTCAAATTCACGCAGAAGAAATTTCACAAGATCCTCGGATTGTTGCTCTGTTCCGACTATCGGATTTACTTCCGTCTGTATATTAGCTTTTATCATATGTATAGACGGAGCAGACGCACGAAGTTTTACGCCGTATCCTCCCGGTTGCTTTACAATTTGCGGTTCTTCGAGAGCAAGGTCGGATACGTCGGGGGATATTATTCCGTATCCCGTTGCAAGAACTTCGTCGTAGGCGTTTGAAATTTTATCGAATTTCTTCTTTGATACGGACAGATCTTTTAAAAGTCTTAAAAGATCTTCGTCAGAGCTTATATCAAAACCTGTTTCTTCCGATAATATTCTGTGAAACAAACCGCTTTCGAGTTTTGCGTTTATTACCGCTTTTCCGCTTCCCAGATCTATTTTTTCGATCTGTATATCGGTTACGTTGCTATTTTCATTCAATTTGGAAAACACAGGTATTATATCTTTTATCTTTTCGGCTTTAGATGCAAGGGAATAAACAGATGAAGAAAGCGAAGAATATACGGGATGATCTTTCGATAATGCCGTGATATATTCCGGGACGTTCACAGATATTTCGGTTATGGGAAATTCAAGTAAAACAAGCTCAAGTATATGCTTAATGTCATCGGCGTTAAGCTCAAGACAGTTTATCAAAGCAACAGGGGCTTCGTATTTTTCTTCAAGTTCCAAAGCAAGTTCAACGCTTTGCTGCGAATTCGGATAAGCCGAGTTTAGAATGATAACAAACGGTTTATTCATCTTTTTCAGTTCTTTAACTGTACGTTCCTCGGCACTTTCGTAGCTTTCTCTTGATATCTCGCCAAACGTTCCGTCGCAGGTGACGATCATTCCGATGGTGCAGTGGTCCGTTATTACCTTTTGAGTTCCCATTTCGGCGGCTTCGTCAAATGGCATAGGCTCATCACTCCACGGCGTGTGCACCATTCGCGGTTGGCCATTTTCAATGTGTCCCAGTGCTTCGGGTACGATAAAGCCGACACAGTCGATCATTTTTACTTTAAAGTCAGCGTTTCCGTCAAGACTTACCGTTACGGCTTCATCGGGGATGAACTTGGGTTCGGTCGTCATAACGGTCTTTCCCGAAGATGACTGCGGAAGTTCGTCCCTTGTTCTTTCTTTGTCGTACTCTCCTTTTATATTAGGTAAAACGAGTGTTTCCATAAAACGTTTTATAAACGTAGATTTCCCGGTTCTTACAGGTCCTACGACACCTACGTATATGTCACCGCCCGTTCTTTGTGAAATGTCCTTGTATATTCCTTTCTCAGTCATTGTTATCCTCCCGAGTTTTTTACTACATTGTATTAGAAAACGGAATCAAATATTCCGAATTATTTTTGTATTAAAATTTGCAAAAAGTATTGCAATTTCAAAAAAAGTGTGTTATAATAACCAAGTAAGGAAGCATAGCTCAGCTGGTTAGAGCATCCGCTTGACGTGCGGAAGGTCTTGGGTTCGAATCCCCCTGCTTCCACCACGAAAAAAGCCTCTTTTGTCTTCCGGACAAAAGAGGCTTTTTTCAATGATATCCCTTCCTGACCGAACGGGTGATATAGCTAACCCTATGATATCTGCTTTGCAGATGATATACGCTTCGCGTATGATGGGAACGGATATTATATCATATTTGCAACGCAAATATATCATACGGCGTTAGCCGTATATCATATCGCCAACGGCGATATATCATTGAAAATCACAACAATTTATGATATAATTCTTTCGAAAGAAGGTGCATTTATGTCCGAAAACAAATTACTTGACTTATCCTTTGAATTTGCAGTTGCAATCGTTAATCTTGTTGATGGTGTAACTGCGCCCAAAAGTTCCTATATGACAGATCAGCTCGCACGAGCAGGCACATCGGTTGGTGCTAAT
>JAZOSS010000066.1:0-22576 GCA_045657205.1 Eubacteriales bacterium | reverse complement strand
ATATCAAGCACGGCTTTTGCAAGCATTTTTTTGTGTGTATCCGGGAAAATATTGTAAAGCTCTTTACACAGGTCTTCGCTGAAAATAAGCTTTATCGTTTTATGTGATGCCTCGATCTTATCTACGTGCTTTAGTTCATTTTCGTCGATTATCATACTTGTGATAACGATGTAATACGTTTTTCGTGATTCTGTAATGAGATTTCCTGTTTTCGCCTTGTATCCGTAATGTACGTATCTGTAATATTTGTACGGCCTTGCGTACGTTCCCCGAAACATACTGCGGTAATATACGGTCTTTTCGTTGAAAGAAACCGTTATGCCCCATCGTGAGACGCAGTAAAGCGTTGCGAAAAATAAGAGAATACCACAGCAGGCAAATATAATCTGACCGAATATGATGTTTGTTTCTTCTGTTTGGTTTTTGTCGCATGCTAAAGTGAAAAACATTAAGACAGAAGCAATGGTGCCTATGATACAGCAGATAACTGCACAATACAGCACGGTGCGGTTAAGGCGCACGACAAGTTTTTTATTTTCTTTTTTCATATCCACCTTAAAATTAATGCTGATGATAACAACTATTATACAATAATTTGTTTGATATGTCAATAAAAAAGAGGGTTTTTATGAGAATTATAAATAATAATATTTTGTAAAATATTTTTTTATTTTTTGCGAATTTCAAAACTACACGAAAATAAATATAAAAAATAATTGTTTTCCATAAAAATATAGTTGACTTAAATAAAATAATATGATACAATGTAACGGTATAAGTGTGTAATGTGCTTTTGACTTGTTTTGTGTGCGACGGCTAAAAAGACAGATGGAAATATATGATCGTTTTTTTGTACGCTTACACAGAAAAAGGCGTTTGTGCATTGATGATTTGATACCGCGACCGTGCGGGTAACCAATTTTGATAGAATGTGGACTGCATATGTACATAAGATTTTTTAAAAGATTTTTTGATTTGATACTTTCGTTGACAGCATTCATCGTATTGTCACCTATATTGCTGATTTTTGTTATCATTGGTGCAATCGCTATGAAGGGTAATCCGTTTTTTGTTCAGCCGAGACCGGGAAAGAAGGACAAAAATGGAAAAGAAAAGATTTTTAAGCTTATAAAATTCAGAACTATGAGCAATGCGAAGGATAAAGACGGTAAATTACTTCCCGATGAGCAAAGACTTGGAAAGTATGGTGCGTGGCTGCGCTCAACTTCGCTTGATGAGCTTCCGTCGCTTGTAAATATTATCAAGGGCGATCTTGCTATAGTCGGCCCCAGACCTCAGCTCGTTCGCGATATGACTTTTATGACGAAAGAACAAAGACGCCGTCATGACGTACGCCCCGGCCTTACGGGCCTTGCACAGGTGAACGGACGGAACAGTATAACGTGGGAAAAGAAATTTGAATACGATCTTCAATATATCGAAAGCGGGATTACTTTTTGCAAGGATGCAAAGATAATTTTGCGAACGGTGACAGAGGTTCTTAAAAAGAGTGATACGGTAAGAGAGGGAACTGTTTCCGACATTGATTTCGGCGACTGGCTGATGATGGAGGGGAAAATAGATAAAGAAGCTTATGATGCCAAACAGGCGGAAGCTATTGAGTTGTTGAGGTTATAAAATGGATATACAAGGGTGGAGATATTACAATCACGCTGCTGTTCCCACAACGTCCCCGCATGAATCTCCCGATATACTTCCGATAGAAAACGGAAGTATATGGAAAATTGACGGAGGCACCCCGCTTCTGGCAAGATGGACCGAGGACTTTGACTGCGGATATGAAACCAATTGGTGGTATATTATAAGGAAAGCTCCATTCGAATTAGAATCGCTTGATTCTAAAGTCAGAAAGCATATAAGACAAGCTCTTAAGAAAGTAGTTGTTAAAATCGTAGATACGGCGTGTTTCGCTGAAGAATTAGCTGCTGTTTTTAATGCGGCTTGCGGAGGATATTCAAATTTTACGGGCAGACTTGCAACCCCGGAGGACTTTTCTTCTGAGCAGGAAAAGTCTTTGGAATGTTGGGGTGCCTTTTCAATTGAAACAGGACGTTTGATCGGATATATGACGTGCAGGCGAAGAAGTGACTGTATAGAAACGGTTACGGCTAAATACGATCCCGAATTTCTGAATTTAAGAGCAAGTGATGCTATACACTTTACAGTATTCGAGCATTATCTGAATTTCGAGAAGTATCGGTATGTGTCATCCGGAGCCAGAACGATAAATCATATTACAAATGCTCAAGAGTATAAGATATCGACGTTTGGATGTACGAAGGCGTTTTGTAAACTGCGGTTGGTTTATAACCCCAAATACAAATGGATAGTTAAGGTTCTGTATCCGTTTCGTAAGATCCTCTTGAAATTTGACAGAATAGGAATCATCCATTCTGTCAATTCGATTTTAAAAATGGAAAACATTTGCCGCAGCGAGGAAAAAATATGAAGTATCTGTATAGAAAACTTAAGTGCGAAAAAAAAGACAAAGCTTCCGAGAATTTGAATGTTGAAATATTTACACCGAAAGTGTTTAGCGGATTAACACTTAAAGGTGAGGAGAAAAATATAAAATCCATAATTGTCCGTTTCTTATTTCAGCTTACTACGCACGGCAAAGCTAAAATTTTCTACATAAAAGATAACGATAAATTGGTCCATACTTCTTACGTAATCCCGAAGTGTTATAAGTTTTCGTTTTTAACTTCAAAAGATTATATGATAGGACCTTGTTTCACCTACCCCGAATATCGGGGAAAAGGAATATATCCCGCTATGATAAATTATATCTGTAATTTTGTCGGAACGGACGGCACGGTTTTTTATATGAGCGTAGATGAAACAAATGCTGCATCGATCAGGGGAATAGAAAAAGCGGGATTAGAAAGATACGGAAGTGTCGATGTTACAGGAATTACCAAGAGATATAAACCAAAAAAGCTTTAAGATTACAACTGCGGAGGCATTGGTGTGAAGAAATTAGTATCAATAATAATGCCGTCATACAACACAGGGCGTTTTATCAAGGAGTCAATAGAATCTGTTTTGTCGCAGACGTATTCAGATTGGGAGCTTATCATAGTAGACGATTGTTCAGATGATGATACAGATGACATCGTCAGACCCTATCTTGCTGACGGCAGAATAATATATCTGAAAAACGAAAAAAACAGCGGTGCCGCCGTTTCCAGAAACCGTGCATTGAAAGAGGCGAAGGGCAAATGGATAGCTTTTTTGGACAGTGATGATCTATGGGAACCGGATAAGCTTCAAAAACAGATCGAATTTATGAATGATAACGGTTATCATTTTTCATATACGAATTACGTAGAGGTAGATGAAAAATCGAATCCGAACGGGAAAAAAGTTACAGGTCCTGCACGTATATCGAAATGTAAAATGTATGCATACTGTTGGATGGGTTGCCTTACGGTTATGTACGATGCAGAAAGAGTCGGACTCATTCAAATCGAGGATATCAAAAAGAACAATGACTACGCAATGTGGTTGAAGGTATGCAAAAAAGCCGACTGCCATTTGCTTGACGGAACGCTTGCAAAATACAGAAAACGAGGCGGTTCAATAAGTAACCACGGATATTTGAAGCTTATAAAATGGCATTACAGACTGTTTCGAATCGCCGATAAAAAAAATCCCGTTTCTTCTGTTGTTTTGACATTTGGAAATCTCTTGTTCGGAATTATAAAAAAAATATGGTATGTGAAGGGATAAACAAGTGAAAGTAAAAATCTCTGTGATAGGCCATTTTGGCAATGGTGAAAAGCTTCTTAACGGTCAGACTATTAAAACGAAGATTGTAACAGAAGAATTGCAAGAGCGTTTTGGAAAAGAACAAGTGATTAAAATTGACACGTGCGGTGGTTTGAAAAATATATTAAAAGCCCCGTTTCAAACTTTTAAAGCGTTGAAAAAAAGCGAAAATGTATTGATTTTTCCTGCACAGAACGGATTGAGAATATACGCCCCATTGCTGGCACTGCAGAAAAAATTTTTTAAAAAGTGTAAGGTTCATTATGTCGTAATTGGCGGATGGCTGCCGCAATTTTTATCAAATAGAAAAAAACTTACCCAAAGCTTGAAGAGTTTTGACGGTGTATATGTTGAAACCGCATCAATGAAAAAAGTGTTACTATCAAAAGGTTTTGAAAATGTATATATCTTGCCCAATTGTAAAAAAATAAATGTCGTTTCTAAGGAAGATCTGAAATATGATTTTCATTTACCGTATAATCTGTGCACTTTTTCGAGAGTTATGAAAGAAAAAGGAATTGAAACAGCAGTCAATACTGTAAAAAAGGTTAATAATGATCTTGGATACGTTGCATATTCTTTGGATATATACGGTCAAGTTGAGTCGGAACAAAGAGAATGGTTTGAAAGGCTACAACAGAATTTTCCGGAATATATAAATTACAGAGGCTCGGTGAATTACAGCGAAAGCGTTGGCGTGTTGAAAAAATATTTTGCGCTTTTATTTCCAACTTATTATGATGGAGAGGGATTTGCCGGTACTTTGATAGATGCTTATTCTGCAGGACTTCCGGTTATTGCCTCGGATTGGAAATATAACAGTGAACTTGTTAATGAAAACGTAGGGATGATTTTTCCTGTGGAAGATGTGAATACTTTTTCTGAGTTGTTGAAAAGAATAGCTGTTAACCCTTCGCTCATTTTAGACAAAAAGCTTAATTGTTTAAAAGAGGCAAAAAAATACAGTATAGATGTTGTTATCAATCAATTAATTGAAATTTTATAGAAACTTGAAATGCAAAACAAGAAGTACAGTACAACAAAAAAAGCATATATTTTTTTTATTCGTAACAATATTGAAGTTACTAAAAATTATCTGAATATAATATGTTCCGCCTTGAATATTGCCGGATACGAATGTGAATTCGTCACCTCATTGAAAGGAATATCAAGAAAAGCATTGATTGTTCATGCGGTTGGATTGGATGCAATAAAATGTTACATTAAAGGCTACCATAGAATTTTTATATGGCAACAGGGTGCTAACGGTGAAGAATCTTATATGAGGAATAATAGCAACATAAGAAGATTGATTTTGGATAAAATTGATTGTTTTGTTATGAAAAAAGCAAAGCTCATTTTCTTTGTTTCCGAATATATGCGAAAATATTACGAAGAGTTGTTTAATACTAAATTCTGTGATAAATCGTATGTTATGCCTTGTTTTAACGAGAATTTTGAACTTAAAAAAATTGAAAAAAAAGATTATCGCAAAAAAAATTTTGTTTATGTTGGATCCCTTGATTTGTGGCAATGTTTTGATGAAACGGTTAAACTTTATGCAGAAATAGAAAAAGTGATTCCCGATACTTTTTTTAAGGTATTGACTTTTAATACTGAAAAAGCTGAAAGAATATTGCAAGACAATAACATAAAAAATTATTCTGTCAATTGTGTTCCAAAAGAGCAAGTAAAAGAAGAACTGTATGATTGTACGTACGGTTTTGTGATCCGGCGCGATGTCGAAGTTAACCGTGTTGCCACTCCAACAAAAATCTCTTCATACTTATCATCAGGTGTATTGCCAATATATAGTACTTGTTTGAAAGATTTTCATAAAGAGGCGAATGGGAAATCTTTTGCTTTTTCGTATGACATAAGTGATGATGCAGAACATTTGATTAGTTGTATAGGTAATGAGATAAATGCAGAAAAGGTAATGAGCGAAATTGAGGAGTTGTTTAACACGTACTATTCCGAAGAATTACATATTAAACAAATATCCGATTTGATAAATAAATGTTTGAGTTGAATACAGTCGTAGGAGTTAGTTTATGAAAGTAATAATGCTTGTTTTCGGTACGAGGCCTGAAGCAATTAAAATGGCGCCTCTTGTTAAGGAATTGAAAAAAAGAGACAATTTCAAAACAGTGGTGTGTGTGACAGGCCAGCATCGTCAAATGCTTGATCAAGTGTTGAAAATATTTAATATCGTACCTGACTACGATTTATCAATTATGAGGGAAAAACAAACATTATCCGATATAACGACGAATATTTTAAACGATATCAATGATGTGCTTGATAAGGTTAAACCTGATGTTGTCCTTGTTCACGGTGATACTTCAACAACGTTTGCTACTGCGCTTGCGTGTTTCTATAAACAAATTGCAGTAGGACACGTTGAAGCGGGACTTCGTACCTACGATATTTACAGCCCTTTTCCCGAAGAATTTAACCGCAGGGCAGTAGGAATTATAGCTAAATATAATTTTGCGCCGACAGAGCATTCAAAACAAAATCTTTTGAATGAAGGTAAAGATCCGAAATCTATATACGTAACAGGAAATACGGCTATTGATGCACTTAAAACAACTGTCAAATCTGAATACAGGCACTCGGAACTTGATTGGGCGTCCGGAAGCCGACTGATAATGATAACGGCACACAGAAGAGAAAACCTCGGAGAACCTATGCGTAATATGTTTCGTGCTATAAGACACGTGATGGAGGAATATACGGATATAAAGGCTATATATCCGATACATATGAATCCCGCTGTTCGGTGTATTGCGGATGAAGAACTCAGTAGGTGCGATCGAATACATATCATAGAGCCGCTTGAGGTTTTTGATTTTCATAATTTTCTGGCTCGGAGTTTTATGATATTAACAGATAGCGGAGGAATCCAAGAAGAGGCGCCGTCGCTTGGTAAACCGGTATTGGTTATGCGTGATACAACAGAACGCCCCGAAGGAATTAAATCCGGAACATTAAAGCTGGTTGGAACAAAAGAACAGGTCATATATGAAAATTTTAAATTGCTACTTGAGGACCGCGATGCGTATAATGTGATGGCAAGTGCAAGTAATCCATATGGTGACGGTTTTGCATGCAGAAGGATTGCAGATATTTTGGAAAAATAAAGACAGATAGGCAGGCGTAAAATGCGCATAGGTATACTAACATTCCATAAGGCCATAAATTATGGTGCTTATTTACAGGCATTTTCACTTTCACATAAATTGCAAGAACAATTTCCGAACGATACAGTTGAGATAATTGATTATATACCTCCCAAGGGACGAAAGAGAAAAATAAATGTGCTTCTAAGGAGTATTAAACATCACGGTGTTAAAGGGGGATTTTCTGAGTTAAAAAGAATTCGTGTTTTTAATTCGGTACAAAAATACCTTCCGTTATCTTCGAAGTCTTTTTGTAGAGAAAAGTTGGAAAAAATATATTCTTATATTGATCAACGGTATGATGTTTTGATTATTGGAAGCGATGCGGTGTTTAATTGGAATCAAACGAAGTTTCCTACCGCATTTATACCGAATTATTCTTTTTCTATTCCTGTTTATACGTATGCAGCGTCAGTGCACGGATTGCGGTTCTCTTCTGTTGAATCCGATAAATTGAAGTTGTGTGGAGATGCTTTCGAAAAGATGGAGTGCGTGGGAACAAGGGATAATTGCTCAGAGCGGTTTGTCAAAATGTGCACTGAAAAGGCAAAAATAATGCATTGTTGTGATCCTACATTTTTTATTGACAAAGAAGATATATATCGAAGAGGATTTGGTGTTTTTGAAAAGATTAAGAATAAATATTCTTTTTCTCTTGAATCGAAATATATCGTAGTTATGGCGTTGGATAATCCCACAATAGAAGCTCTATATAACCGATATAAAGCAGAGTATAAATTTATTTCCGTTTATATAAGGTCATCCTTTTCTGATTTTTATATTGATGATCTTGATCCTTTTGAGTGGTCGGTAATATTGAAATATGCATCTTTGGTCATTACAAGTTATTTCCATGGAACGTTATTGAGCCTTGTTCAACAAACGCCGACTGTTGTTATGGACTATTCTGAATATTGTAACGAACTTTATGAGGGAAAATTGAAAGATTTAATGGTTACAAGACTGAATATCCCCGAACTTTATTACGAAAAAAAAGACGTCGAAGTTCCCGGATTTGTTGACAAGGTTTCTTTTTTCGATATTACAGATAATTTACTTGCAGGAAATTATACTGATAAAATTAAAGATGCTGTCGAAAATGAAAGAAATGTATTTTTAGATTTTATTAGTCTAATAAAAAAGAGAATGCAAAAATGATGCGAGTGAATCATTGTATATTTTGAAGGTGTGAGTAATGAATACAAAAAAACAAAATAAACATCCTGTCCTGTCATCGTTCACTGTTGTATGCGGGTTGATGTATATATTCGTATATCAATTTAAATTACCTTTTGAATCCGAGGTTTTTCTTTATGGTATGGCGTTGGCTACGTTGGCGATGAATTTTTTAGACGGCAGTATTACATTGAAAGAAAGTTTTTTGCCGTTTATACTTGTTGCGGCAGCTTCTTTATTGGGCGTCACTTATACCACTATGCCTTCGGAGGGCTTGCGTGAAGCAATTTTGTTTGCATTTTTTGCATGCCTTTTTATATTTTCTTATTCAAAAAGAAATCTTACTAAACTTTTCATAAAGTGGGTGTATTATGTATCGATTGCAGTGGTCCTGTCTTCTATCATACAGTTTATATTTCCTGAATGGTTTAATGATTTAATGCAGCAATTTATGAGAGAAGACGCTTACGAACAATTGATGTGGTCTTTTGAAGTAGACAATGCGTTTGCCGGTGTTTCTGCTTATACACCGAATACCACTTTTTCTGCTGCGATAGTTTTCGGTATTTCATTTTTAAACATCGCTGATAGAAAAGAAAAACCTATTTGGGAGAATCAGTTGTTGAATCTTGCTCTTATTGCGATTTCTGTTTTTTCCATAGTGATTTGCAGTAAACGAGGAATTTTTGTGGCAGCATTTGCGGGTTTTGCTGTGCTGATGTTCTACTTGTACATTGGAAAAAATTTCGTCTTTAAGTTTATAGGGTGCGTTTTATTGTCAGTTGCTATTTTTGTTTTGCTATATAGAACTAATGATTTTGTAGCAGAGTTTCTTAATAGGTTTGTATCGGATGACTTTATGACTGGGCGAGATTTGATTTATAAAGATCTATTGACTACATTTGTGGACGGCAATGTTCTTTTTGGACGTGGAACGGCGTCAACATATGAAATAGCCGAAACAGGTGCACATAATATTTACATTCAAATATTATGTGACCACGGAATAGTTTTATCGATACCGTATTTTGTTTTATTGATACAAAACTATCGTCTTGCATTTAAGAACAAATGTCCTATATCAATTTTTATACAAACGTTGTTTTTGGTATATGGATTATCAGGAAATCCGCTTTATTCGAATATGTTCATGTTGATATATGTATTTGGTGTTTTGACCGCTGTTCACGATCCAAATGAATATGCAACTAATGCGATAGGTAGCATTGAAGAAAGGTCTGCTAAAACATTTGTTCGAAAGGTATAGGTTATGTCAAACCCATCTAAAACGAAGCAGCTTGCGGTTGATACGGTATTATTCGGGTTAAGTACTTTTGGCTCTAAAATTTTGGTGTTTTTACTCACACCTCTTTATACAGCGGTCTTGATGACAGAAGAATACGGAGTAGCCGATCTGTTAAATACAACGGTTAATTTAATATATCCTGTATTGACTTTAGCAATAACGGATGCTACCTTGAGGTATTCGCTTGACAAAAACTATTCGTCGAAGGCCGTTTTGGGAAATTCTGTTTTGGTGACGACGTGTTCTGTTATCATACTGATGTCGTTATATCCTATTGTATCAAGTATTAAATCAGAGATTGCAGTTCAAATTTCAAACCTTTGGCCGTATTTTTTAGCGATGTATATAGCATATAATTTCAATTTGTGTTTTTCCAATTTCATAAAAGGAATAGGGAAAACAAAATTGTTTGCTATTCAAGGAATTGTCCACACAATCACGGTTATTGTGTGTAATATTTATTTTTTGCTTATTGCAAAAACAGGGGTACAAGGTTATTTGCTCAGCAACATAATTGGATTTGCTGTTCCAACGATATTAGTGTTTTTTGCCGGAGAATTATATAAATATATTATTCCTTTTAAGTTGGACAAGAACTTGCTTAAGGAAATGTTGAAATACAGTATTCCTATGATTCCTACGTTGCTTGCTTGGTCGATCAATATGTACATAAACAAGTATATGTTGATTGGTCTTTTACCGGCAGGAGATGGGCTTAGTGCATCTGGCATTTTCAGTGTAGCAAACAAAATTCCTTCACTTTTGACTGCGGTTTTGTCTATTTTTTTACAAGCATGGCAACTATCTGCAATAACAAATATGAACGATTCGGACGAGTCTTCGTTTTATACTAAGGCGTACGGTGCGTTGGATATTGTCTCACTTATGGGATGCTTGTTGATCATTCCGATTTCCAAAACAGCATCTACAATATTGTTTGACCCAGATTACTACTCCGCATGGCAGTATATACCGTTTTTGACATTGTCTGCATATTTCTCTTGCTTGAGTGGTTTTTTAGCATCTGCCTTTAGAGCTTATAAAAAGACAGGGCAGCTTTTTGTTTCTGTCGCATTGGGAGCAGTATTTAACGTAATATTAAATATTGTGCTGATCAAAATTATCGGCCCGCTTGGTGCTGCGATTGCAACAGCAGTTAGTTTCATGATTACGTGGATTGTTAGAATGGTGACTATCCAGCGATTGGTTGCGGTGAAAATCAATTTGTTGAAAACTATTATAACATATTTTTTAATGATTTTTTCTTGTTGTTTGATAAGTTTTGATTTTCCACACGCAAATATGTATTACATAGTGTTTAGTATCATCATTTTTGTGTTGAATTTGAAAGTTATTATGTGTATTATCAGTTCAATACTGGGTTTTGCCAAAAATAAATTAAGACGGTGAAACAATATTGAAAAAAATTATCAAAGTTGTTACATAGACATAAAAGCAATTCCGATTCCTTTATTAAATACCTAAGAAAGCGAGTTTGTACTATTGGTTTCGAGTCGGTTGTTACTACCGATATACCTGACAACGTAGTAGCTGCGGGTAATCCGGCGAAAGTGATCATGACAATAGATGAGTATTACAAAAAAAGAAAAGAATGTTATCTTAACGATGCGAAAAGAAATGTACGTCATTATTACGAAAAATACAGTTGTTATCCTTCGTCGGACGAACTTGCCGGATTTGCTTTGCTGTATATGGAGCGGAGTAAAGCAAATTATGAAAAGTATTTTTCATCCTATTTGACAGCGGACAATGATGTGAATGATATACGGAAATGCTTCTTTGAAACTCAGCCGATATTTGAGTCATATGAGAGTTTTATAAATTTTTGTATTAGTAATGAAGAAAAGGCAAAAAATATAAATAAGGAAGAATGAATATGAACATAGCAGTGGCGGGGACCGGATATGTCGGTTTGTCATTAGCCGTGCTCTTGGCACAAAATAATCAGGTGACAGCTGTCGATATAATTCCTGAAAAAATTGAGTTGATAAACAGTAAAAAATCACCTATACAAGATGATCTTATCGAAGAATATCTTGCAAAAAAGAATCTTTCTTTGACGGCGACTCTTGATGGAAAAAAAGCTTATGTTGATGCGGATTTTGTGGTAGTGGCAACGCCGACCAACTATGACAGCGAAAAAAACTATTTTGATACTTCTGCAGTGGAGGATGTCATTAAACTTGTCGGTAAATGTAATCCTAAGGCGGTGATAGTTATAAAGTCAACTGTTCCTGTTGGTTTCACTAAGTCGGTAAGAGGAAAATATAATAATAAAAACATAATTTTCAGTCCCGAGTTTTTGCGTGAGTCAAAAGCTCTTTACGATAATCTTTATCCCAGCAGAATAGTTGTGGGTACAGATATTGAAGATGAAAATCTTGTTAATGCTGCGAATGCTTTTGCAAATCTCTTAAAAGAAGGTGCGCTGAAAAAGGATGTTGATACACTTATAATGGGATATACAGAGGCTGAAGCGGTAAAGCTTTTTGCTAATACTTATCTTGCACTTCGTGTATCGTATTTCAATGAACTTGATACTTATGCTGAAATAAAAGGTCTTGATACGCAGCAAATAATCAATGGTGTTTGCCTTGATCCCAGAATAGGCACACATTACAATAATCCGTCTTTCGGTTACGGCGGATACTGTTTGCCGAAAGATACAAAACAGCTTCTTGCCAATTACGAAGATGTGCCGCAGAATATGATGTCTGCAATCGTCGAATCCAATAAAACACGCAAAGATTTTATTGCGGACCGTGTTTTGCGAATGGTTGGATATTATGGATACGATGAAGATAATACGTACAGCCGTGCAAAGGAAAAAATACCGGTTATAGGTGTATATCGTCTTACAATGAAGGCAGGTTCCGATAATTTCCGTCAATCGTCTATACAAGGCGTGATGAAACGTATCAAGGCGAAGGGAGCAAAGGTTATTATATATGAGCCTACGCTTGCTGACGGAGAAACTTTTTTTGGAAGTGAGATTATAAACGATCTTGAAAAATTCAAGCAGCAGTGTGATGCAATAATAGCGAACAGATATGATGTATGTCTTGAAGATGTATTCGAAAAGGTATACACCAGGGATATATTCAAACGTGATTGATATAACAATATTTGGTTAGGAAAATGAGATGAATAAGTTTCAAAAAGAATTTGTTGGATTGATAAAATCCGCTCTTTTGAATACTCCGAGCGTTGAATTATCTTCGGAGTTCGATTGGGGAAAAGCTCTCACACTTGCAAAAGAACATAACATAGCTGTCATTGTATATACCGGAGCGCAAATTTGCGGTGTTCCTACGAGCAGCGAAGCGATGAAGGAGCTTTTTTCTCTTACATGTAAAAGTATGCTTGTAAGTCAACGACAAGTGTATGAGATCGAAAGAATAGAGAAGGCGTTTAAAGAAGAAAATATCGATTATATGCCGCTTAAAGGAGTGCTCCTTAAGAGAATGTATCCGCAACCGGAGATGCGCTCGATGGGTGATGCTGATATTTTGATAAAGATCGAGCAGTATCCGCAAGTTGAATCCGTTATGAAAAGTCTTGGATTTGAGTTTGGAAAAGAGACAGACCATGAAATGGTGTGGAAAAATTCTTCTTTGCTTGTTGAGCTTCATAAAAGTGTTATGACAACCATTAATAAAGATTTTTACAGTTATTATGGTTCGGGTTGGGTAAAAGCAAATAAAGTTTCGGCTTCTTGTGAATATAAAATGTCACTTGAAGATTTCTATCTTTATATTTTTATCCACATGACAAAGCATTACAGAATATCCGGAATCGGGATAAAACATATACTTGATTTGTGGGTAATTGCAGAAAAATATCCGCAGCTCAACAAAGACCGTGTTGCAGAAGAACTGAAAAAAATGCATCTGTATGAGTTTTATTTGAATATAATGAAGATGATAGATGCGTGGTTTTGCGACGGTGAACAGACAGAAAAGACAGATCTTATCACTAATGTTATATTTGAAAGCGGGCAGTATGGTTCTGCTGATATGGCAGTGATAAACCGCGCTATTCAAACAGGAAACGGTTCAGCAACGAAGGCAAGAAGCTCTAAATTTTTCAATCGTTTGTTTCCTCCGTACAGCGAAATGAAGAAAAAATATGAAGTATTGAACAAATGTCCGGTTTTATTACCGATAATGTGGTTTGTCAGATGTGTAGATGTTGTATTCTTTAAGAGAAAAGACCTTGATAGATATATGCAAGAAATGAAAATGATCAACTCTAAAAACATAGAAGAGCACACGAAAGCTTTGAATTATGTTGGATTGAGTTTTGATAATGAAAGTATAGGAGATTTAAAATGAGTTCTTTTTTGGGAAAAACATTTCTTATTACAGGCGGCACAGGATCATTTGGCAACGCAGTTTTGAATCGTTTTTTACATACTGACATAAAAGAGATACGCGTATTTTCAAGAGATGAAAAAAAGCAGGACGATATGCGTCATGATTTTCAGGCTACTATGCCCGAGGTTGCAGGAAAAATAAAGTTTTTTATCGGCGACGTTCGCGATATTCAAAGTGTTAAAAATGCAATGTACGGCGTTGACTATATTTTCCACGCAGCGGCACTCAAACAAGTTCCTTCGTGTGAATTTTTCCCTGTTGAAGCCGTTAAAACAAATGTTTTGGGAACGGATAACGTACTTACAGCAGCGATAGAAGCAGGTGTTAAATCTGTTATATGTCTTTCTACGGATAAGGCGGCGTATCCTGTCAACGCAATGGGAACGAGCAAGGCGATGATGGAAAAGGTCGTTGTTGCAAAATCACGTACGGTAGATCCTTCAAAGACGAAGATATGTTGTACAAGATACGGAAACGTTATGTGCAGCAGAGGATCCGTTATACCATTGTGGATAGATCAAATAAAAGCAGGTAAGCCTATAACGATAACAGAGCCTTCAATGACACGTTTTATAATGTCACTTGATGAAGCTGTCGATCTTGTACTGTTTGCTTTCGAAAACGGAACGAGCGGAGATGTATTGGTTCAGAAAGCGCCTGCATGCACCATAGGTGTTCTTGCTGAAGCTGTTAAGGAGCTTTTCGCGCCCGAAACAGAGGTAAAGGTAATAGGTATCCGCCACGGTGAAAAAATGTACGAAACACTTCTTACAAATGAAGAGTGTGCGAATGCAATAGATCTCGGTAATTTTTACAGAGTCCCTGCAGATACACGTGATCTTAACTATGATAAATATATGAAGCAGGGCGATACGGAAAGAAATCATCTCACGGAATTCAATTCAAACAATACAGATCTTCTTAATGTGGAACAAGTGAAAGAAAAGTTGCTCTCATTGCAGTACATACGAGATGAGCTGGCGAAGAAAACCGGAGGCTGAGATGAAAATTCTTGTAACGGGTGCAAAGGGATTTGCAGGTAAAAACCTTGTCTGCGCTTTGCGTAATATCAAAGACGGAAAAGACAGAACTCATCCCGAAATTACGATTGATGATATATTTGAATACGATATTGATTCAACGGAAGATGAATTGGATATGTACTGTGAAAAAACCGATTTTGTTTTTCATTTTGCAGGTGTAAATCGTCCGAAAAATACAGACGAGTTTATGAAGGGCAACTGCGATCTTGCAAGCTTTGTCCTTGAAAAACTTATGAAATATAACAATAAGTGTCCTATTGTGTTATCAAGCTCTCTGCAGGCGACTCTTTTTGGCAGATACGCTGACGGTGAATACGGAAAGAGTAAAAAATACGGAGAAGAATTACTGTTTTCGTATGCAGAAAAAACAGGTGCTTCGGTTTATATATACCGCTTTCCGAATTTGTTCGGTAAATGGTGCCGTCCAAATTATAATTCCGCTGTTGCAACGTTTTGCTATAATACCGCAAACGATCTTCCGATAACCGTAAACGACAGAAATACGGTGCTTGAGCTTCTTTACATAGACGACCTTGTTGATTCGATGATAAATGCACTTAAAGGTGACGTCGTACGGTGCGGTTTTGACGGTGTTGATACGGTTCTTGATCCTGACGGAAGGTTTTGCACCTGTCCTGTGACACATAAGGTCACACTTGGGTTTATAGCAGATCTTCTTGAAAAATTCAGTTCACAGCCCAAGACCTTGCTTATGCCCGAAATACCTTTCGGCAGCTTTGAAAAGAAGCTGTATTCCACGTATCTTTCGTATCTTCCGAAAGAAAAGGCAATGTTTTCTTTGAAGATGAACAAAGATGCAAGAGGCAGCTTTACCGAGTTGTTGAAAACCGAAAAATGCGGTCAGTTCAGCGTAAACATATCCAATCCCGGAATAACAAAAGGCGAACATTGGCACAATACGAAATGGGAATTTTTCATTATCGTAAGCGGAAAAGGACTTATAAGACAGCGAAAGATAGGTACTGACAAAATACTTGATTTCGAAGCTGACGGCAGTGATATCAGAGCCGTGCATATGCTTCCCGGCTATACGCATAATATAATTAATTTGTCTGACACAGAACCGCTTGTTACGCTTATGTGGGCGAATGAGCAGTTTGATCAGACAAAGCCTGATACTTATTTTGAACTTGTAGAAGAGTAAAGCGGAGGATAAAATGGAACTGAGGACCGATTACAGAAACATTAATTTTAAGCATAACGGAAAGCTTAAACTTTTGATAATCGTGGGTACAAGACCCGAAATAATACGTCTTTCATCCGTTATAACGAAATGCCGTGACTATTTTGACTGTTTGCTTGCTCATACAGGACAAAATTACGATTACAATTTAAACGGTATATTTTTTGACGATCTCGGTATTGCACCGCCCGAAGTCTATATGGATGCTGTTGGTGACGATCTCGGTGCAACCGTCGGTAACATAATCAATGCTTCGTATAAGCTTATGTCGCAGATAAGACCCGATGCGCTTCTTATTCTCGGAGATACAAACAGCTGTCTTTCCGCAATATCTGCAAAAAGACTTCATATTCCTATATTCCATATGGAAGCGGGAAACAGATGTAAGGACGAATGTTTGCCCGAGGAAACGAACCGCCGTATCGTTGATATAATTTCTGACGTAAACCTGGCGTATTCCGAGCATGCGAGAAAATACCTGCACGAGTGCGGACTTCCCAAGGAAAGAACGTACGTTACAGGCTCACCTATGGCAGAGGTGCTTCATAAGAATCTTGACAGAATAAAAGCGTCGGATATTCTTGAAAAGCTCGGTCTGCAAAAGAAAAAATATATACTTCTTTCTGCTCACAGAGAGGAGAATATTGACACGGAAAAGAACTTCAAATCACTGTTTTCCGCTATTAATAAAATGGCGGAAAAGTACGATATGCCTGTGCTTTATTCGTGTCATCCGAGAAGTAAAAAGAGACTTGAAGAGGCACATTTTCTTCTTGACAGAAGAGTTATAAGACACGAACCTTTGGGCTTTTGCGACTACAATAAGCTGCAGATGAACGCGTTTGCTGTCGTTTCCGACAGCGGAACACTTCCCGAAGAAAGCTCGTTTTTTACCTCTGTCGGAGAACCGTTTCCTGCGGTCTGTATAAGAACGTCAACGGAGCGTCCCGAGGCACTTGACAAGGCTTGCTTTATACTTGCGGGCATAGATGAAAAGAATCTTTTGCAGGCTGTTGATACTGCTGTTATGATGAATGAAAACGGCGATATCGGTCTTTCCGTACCCGACTATACAGATGAAAATGTATCAACAAAAGTGATAAAAATTATCCAATCCTACACCGGTGTTGTGGATAAAATGGTTTGGAGAAAATAAACAAACGTATACCTTTTTAGTGCGTATTTAACGTATATATTTTGTGCAATATCGACAAATTTACTATGCTAAATTTGTCGATATCGCCGTTTTTGGGGAAAAACAAAAAAGTAGGGCAAAAAAACATCAAAATGACTTGAATTATTCAAGATTATATAGTATAATGAAGCCATAAAATGAAAAGCACATCGTTCGCATCTTCTGCCGCTGTGTCCGTAAGCGGCACTTTTTTACGGTTTAAGATGCGTTTTTAGTGTGCGATAATACAATATACACAAGGAGGTCACATCATGGATGAAAAAACCTTGATTCCTTTCAAGGGAACAGTAGTTCAGGAGGAGCAACTCAAGGAAGTAATAGCTAAACACCGCGACCAGAAGGGCGGTCTTATGCCCGTGCTTCAGGAAGCACAGGGTATATACGGCTATCTTCCCATCGAAGTGCAGACGATGATCGCAGAAGGTCTCGGCATTTCGTTGTCCGAAGTTTACGGTGTTGCTACGTTTTACTCACAATTTTCACTTACGCCGAAGGGCAAGCACAAGATAAGCGTTTGCTTGGGTACGGCATGTTATGTTAAGGGATCCGACAAGATTCTCGAAGCTATCGAAGCACGTCTCGGAATCAAATCGGGCGAATGCACGGAAGACGGCCTTTTCTCGATCGATGCTTGCCGTTGCGTAGGCGCGTGCGGACTTGCTCCCGTTATGCTCGTTGACGAAGACGTTTACGGTAAGGTAACAACGGCACAGGTTCCCGCAATACTTGACTCATACCGTAACAAAGAAGAAGGAGGGGACAACTGATGACTCTCGAACAGCTTAATGAAATTAAAGCCAAATATGCCGATATCGTTAAGGTAAGACAGATAGTTGCAGAGGAAGGTGAAAAGCTTGCAAAGCAGACAGGTTACCGCAAGCAGGTACTCGTTTGCGGAAGTACGGGCTGTAATTCCTCGGGCAGTAAAAAAGTTCTTGCAGCTCTCGAAGAAGAGCTCAAAGCAGAAGGACTTGAAGATGAAATACTCGTTGTAAGAACGGGATGCTTCGGTCTTTGCGCTCTCGGTCCTATTATGATCGTATATCCCGAAGGTGCGTTCTACGCTCAGGCAACTCCCGAAGGAGTTAAGAGAGTTGTTAAAGAACACCTCAAGGAAGGAAATATCGTTAAGGATCTTCTTTATCAGGAAACCGTACATACAGACGGCTCGATAATCTCCCTTTACGAAACAAACTTCTATAAGAAGCAGCTCAGAATATCGCTTAAAAACTGCGGTGTTATCGACCCTGAAAACATTTACGAATACATCGCAACAGACGGTTACCAGGCACTTGCCAAGGTAGTTACGTCAATGACTCCCGATGACGTTATCAACGAACTTCTTGAATCAGGTATCAGAGGACGCGGCGGCGCAGGCTTCCCCACAGGTAAGAAGTGGGCGTTTGCAAAAGCAACTCCCGGTGATATCAAGTACGTTTGCTGTAACGCAGACGAAGGCGACCCCGGTGCATTTATGGACCGTTCCATTTTGGAAGGTGACCCCCATGCAATAATCGAAGCTATGGCTATCGCAGGTTATACGATAGGTGCAAAGCAGGGTTACGTTTATGTACGTGCAGAGTACCCCGTTGCTGTTGAAAGACTTAACATAGCTATCGCTCAGGCGAAGGAGCTCGGAGTCCTCGGTAAGAACATTTTCGGTACAGATTTTGAATTTGATATAGAGATCCGTCTTGGTGCGGGCGCATTCGTATGCGGCGAAGAAACAGCACTTATGACGTCTATTGAAGGTAACAGAGGCGAACCCCGTCCCCGTCCTCCGTTCCCTGCAGTTAAGGGCTTGTTCGGTAAACCTACGGTTCTTAATAACGTTGAAACACTTTCAAATATTCCTCAGATCATCCGCAACGGTGCAAAATGGTACTCCGCAATGGGTACGGAAACGTCCAAGGGTACGAAGGTATTTGCTCTCGGCGGTAAGATCACAAACGTAGGTCTCGTTGAAATACCTATGGGTACGACACTTCGCGAGGTAGTTGAAGAAATCGGCGGCGGTATTCCCAACGGCAAGAAATTCAAGGCAGCGCAAACAGGCGGTCCTTCCGGCGGTTGTATCCCGGCTGAACATATCGACACACCTATTGACTACGAGCATCTTACAGCACTCGGCTCTATGATGGGTTCGGGCGGTCTTATCATCATGGACGAAGATACTTGTATGGTCGATATTTCCAAATTCTATCTTGACTTTACTGTTGACGAATCCTGCGGTAAGTGTACTCCTTGCCGTATCGGTACAAAGAGACTTATTCAGCTTCTTGAAAAGATAACAGAAGGCAACGGTGAAATGGCAGACCTTGAAAAGATCGAAGAACTTGCAACACATATGAAGTCATCTTCTTTGTGCGCACTCGGTCAGTCTGCTCCTAACCCCGTTCTTTCCACACTCAGATACTTCAAGGATGAGTATATTGAGCATATCGTTGACAAGAAATGTGCAGCAGGCGTATGTAAGAGCATGCTCAGATACGAGATCGAAGCAGATCTTTGTAAGGGCTGTACGCTTTGCGCTAAGAAATGTCCCGTTGGTGCTATTGCAGGTGCAGTTAAGCAGGTTCACACGATCGATCAGTCTAAGTGTATCAAGTGCGGACTTTGCGAATCAAGCTGTAAGTTCAAGGCAATAGTGAAGAAATAAGGAGGTATCAGGAAATGGAAATGGTAAATCTTAAAATTAACGGCGTATCCGTTGCGGTTCCTGCAGGCTCCACGATACTCGAGGCTGCCAAGGCTGCGAATATTACGATACCCACACTCTGCTACCTCAAGGATATCAACTGCATCGGCGCGTGCCGTATATGCCTTGTTGAAGTAAAGGGTGCAAGGGGCCCCGTTGCCGCTTGTGTATATCCCGTATCCGAAGGTATGGAGGTTCTTACAAATACACCCAAAATAAGAGCTTCAAGAAAAACAACACTTGAACTCATACTTTCAGCTCATAATAAAAAGTGTCTTTCTTGCGTAAGAAGTGATAACTGTGAGCTTCAGAAGCTTGCACACGATTACGGCGTTGATGAAGACAGATTTGCAGGCGATGGAAAGAATTATGAAATAGATAATTCCTCCCCCTACCTTGTAAGAGATAATAACAAGTGCGTAAACTGTATGCGTTGTGTTGCCGCTTGTAAGAATATGCAGAGCGTTTCCTGCATCGGAGCTATCAAGAGAGGCTTCAACGTTCACGTTGGTTGCGCTTTTGATAAGGACCTTGCAGATTCTCCCTGCGTAGGATGCGGTCAGTGTATCGTTGCATGTCCCGTCGGAGCACTTTCCGAAAAGAGCCAGACAGACAAGGTTTGGGAAGCTATTGCAGACCCGAACAAGAAGGTCGTTGTATTCACAGCTCCTTCCATCCGTGCTACACTCGGTGAAGCATTCGATATGCCTGTCGGTACAAACGTAGAAGGCAAGATGGTAAGCGCTATCAGAGGACTCGGCGTTGACAACGTATTCAATATGGATGTAACGGCTGACCTTACGATCGTTGAAGAAGCTAACGAGCTTATCGAACGTATCACAGAAAAGAAAACACTTCCTATGTTCACATCGTGCTGCCCCGGTTGGGTTAAGTTCTGCGAACATTACTATCCCGATTTCTTGCCCCACATCTCCAGCTGTAAGTCTCCTCAGCAGATGTTCGGCGCAGTTCTTAAGAGTTACTACTGCCAGAAGAACGGAATCGATCCTAAGGATCTCTTCGTTGTCAGCGTAATTCCTTGTACAGCAAAGAAATTTGAAGTTACAAGAGAAGAGCAGAGAACACAGGCGTTTGATGACGTTGACGTAGCACTTACGACACGTGAGCTCGGCAGAATGATAAAAGAAGCAGGTATCGACTTCGTTGATCTTGCTGATGAAAAGTTCGACGATCCCTTCGAGACAGCTTCCGGCGGTGCCGCTATATTCGGTGCAACGGGCGGTGTTATGGAAGCGGCTCTCCGTACAGCAGCTTATAAGCTTGACGGTGCGGCTGATGCTATCGAGTTCAAGGAAGTCAGAGGAACACAGGGAATCAAAGAAGCAACATACACGATTGCAGGTATTGAACTCAATATCGCTGTTGTTTCCGGTCTTGCCAACGCAAGAAAGGTTATTGACGCTATAAATGCAGGCGAAAAGAACTACCATATGGTAGAAGTTATGGCATGCCCCGGCGGTTGTATCAACGGAGGCGGTCAGCCTGTTCAGAGCGATGCTGTACGTAACAGCGTAGATCTCAAGACATTGAGAGCTAAGGCGCTTTACGATGCAGATGCTGCAATGACTCTCAGAAAGTCACACGAAAGCCCTGTTATCAAGATGCTTTACGATGAATATTTCGAAGCACCCGGAAAGCACAAGGCTCACGAGCTTCTCCACACAACGTACGTTAAGAGAGGCACACGCTAATCTTTGGCTTAGTTTAATTAAGTACCTCCCGCCAAAACGGCGGGAGGTATTGAATTATAGGTATGTTATGAAAATTATATGCATTGTTGAAAATACAACGAATAATAATGCACTCACAGCAGAACACGGTTTGAGTCTTTATATCGAAACGGAAGATAAAAAAATACTGTTTGATATGGGACAAACAGATCTTTTTTCTATCAATGCCGAAAAAATGAAAGTAGACCTTGCGGAAGTTGACATAGCCGTACTGTCACACGGACACTACGACCACGGTGGAGGACTTTCAAAATTTTTGTCAGTAAACACCAAAGCACCGATCTATTTAAGCAAATACGCTTTCGGTGACTACTATAACGGATGCGAGAAATATATAGGTCTTGATAAATCGCTTGAAAAAGAAAAAAGACTTGTTTTTACAGATGATGAATACAGAATATCACACAATCTGTGTTTGTTTTCAAAAAACAAAGAAAATCGTCCGAACAATCTCGGAAGCTTCGGACTTAATAAACTTGAAAACGGTGTGTTTGTACCCGATGACTTTATGCACGAACAGTATCTTTTAATTGAGGAAAACGGCAAACGTGTGCTTATAAGCGGATGTTCGCATAAGGGCGTAATGGATATCGTTTCGTGGTTTGATCCCGACGTGCTTGTCGGAGGTTTCCATTTTTCAAAAATAGAAGATAGATCTGTTCTTGATAAGGCTGTGTCGGTTTTGGCATCATATAAAACGGAATATTATACCTGCCATTGCACGGGTGTTGAACAATACAAATATATGAAAGAAAAAACAAACAACATACATTATCTTTCCTGCGGTGACGTATTATATATATGAAAAAATAAACCTCTCTGTGTTAAA